>JAFZUH010000063.1 GCA_017618435.1 Bacteroidales bacterium
ACGAATGGTCAAAATACCCACTCTTATATCTGCCTGTGGGCGTGTAAAAGTGAAAGGCAATAAATCACCTCTATGTTTATTGTCAAATAAAATTACATTCATAATCTTTGCAAAGATAGCATAAAAATCAATTCAAACAAGATTCTATCATCTAAAAATGAATTAACCATATTGAAAATCAACACATATTAGTATTTTTTGCTGAAAAAGTTAAAAAAAGCGTAATCCTAAGAATTACGCTTTTTCACTCATCTTACTAATATTATTTAACTTCCTCAAAATCAACGTCAGTTACTTCTTGGTCGTTGTTTTTGTTTGTATTTCCCGAACTTTGTTGCTGACCGGCATTGGTTCCTTGTTGTTGAGCCTGTGCTTGAGCATTATACATTTCTTGAGATACACTTTGCCAAATGTTATTCAAATCGGACATTAAAGTATCAATAGCAGCGATGTCTCTGTTTTTGTGTGCTTCACGCAATTTTTCATTGGCGGCTTCTATCTGACTTTTCTTGTCTGCAGGCAATTTATCGCCAAATTCTTTCAACTGTTTGTCAGTTGTGAATATCATAGAATCAGCAGCGTTAAGTTTGTCTATCTCTTCTTTTACTTTTTTATCATTTTCGGCATTGGCAGCGGCTTCAGCTTTCATTTTCTGAATTTCACTTTCGCTCAAACCTGATGATGCAGTAATAGTGATATGTTGTTCTTTTCCGGTGGCTTTATCCTTAGCAGAAACATTTAATATACCATTGGCATCAATATCAAAAGAAACTTCAATTTGAGGCACACCACGAGGTGCAGGCATAATACCGTCAAGGTCAAATCTTCCAACCTGTTTGTTGTCTTTTGCCATAGGACGTTCACCTTGCAATACATTGATAGTTACCGAAGGTTGATTGTCTGCAGCGGTAGAAAATACTTCGGTTTTCTTAGTTGGAATAGTAGTGTTGGCTTCAATCAATTTTGTCATTACACCACCCAATGTTTCTATACCCAAAGACAATGGCGTTACATCTAACAATAACACATCTTTCACTTCACCTGTCAATACACCACCTTGTATAGCGGCACCTATAGCCACAACTTCATCAGGATTTACTCCTTTTGATGGTGTTTTCTTGAAGAAATCTTCAACTACTTTTTGAATAGCAGGGATACGTGTTGAGCCTCCTACCAAAATAACGGTATCAACATCAGAAGCAGTCATTCCGGCATCTTTCAGGGCTTTTTCGCAAGGTACGATAGTTGCACGAATCAAACTATCGGACAATTGTTCAAATTTGGAACGTGTCAAGGTTTTTACCAAGTGTTTTGGCATACCGTCAACAGGCATAATATAAGGTAAGTTTATTTCTGTTGATGTTGATGAAGACAATTCTATTTTTGCTTTTTCTGCAGCTTCTTTCAAACGTTGGTGAGCCATAGGGTCTTTTCTCAAGTCTATGCCATTTTCTTTTTGAAATTCTTCAGCCAACCAATCTATAATTACGTGGTCGAAATCATCACCCCCGAGGTGAGTGTCTCCATTGGTTGATTTTACTTCAAAAACACCATCTCCCAATTCCAAAATAGAAATATCAAAAGTACCGCCACCAAGGTCAAATACGGCCACCTTGCTATTTTCCATTTTCTTGTCCAAACCATAAGCCAATGCTGCAGCGGTTGGTTCATTTATAATACGTTTTACTGTCAAACCAGCGATTTCACCAGCTTCTTTTGTGGCTTGACGTTGAGAGTCGCTGAAATATGCAGGCACGGTAATAACGGCTTCAGTTACTTCTTGTCCCAAATAATCTTCTGCGGTTTTCTTCATTTTTTGAAGAACGATAGCTGAGATTTCCTGTGGAGTATAAAGTCTGTCGTCTATTTTTACACGTGGCGTATTATTATCGCCTTTTACAACATCGTATCCAACTCTTGCAATTTCTGTTGCAACTTGATCAAATGTTTCACCCATGAAACGTTTGATAGAATATACAGTTTTACGGGGATTGGTTACAGCCTGACGTTTAGCCGGATCACCAACCTTACGGTCACCTTCATCTATAAACGCTACAATAGAAGGTGTGGTTCTGTTTCCTTCACTGTTAGGAATAACCACTGGTTCATTACCTTCCATTACTGCAACGCATGAGTTCGTTGTTCCTAAATCTATTCCTATTATTTTTCCCATATCTTTAAAATCCTTTCTTTTTATTTCTTTGTTTATATTTTTTTTAATTTCAGTTTATCCATTTCTCAATCATTGTGCCAATTAAGACACAAAGACCGATAATATTTCATATTTTTTTACAAACAATTGATAATAAACAATATATAAATATATATGGAATTTTTATAGGGCTGCAAAAATGTCTGCTTTATGTATTTTTATACTGACAAAATGGCATATTTTAATAAAATGTAATAAAATTAATATGTATAAATATTTAGTTTGCCCGTATTATATAGAATTTGTAGTATATACAAACAAAAACATGAAAATCCAACAACTTATTGTTTCAATTTATATAACCCCAAAGCCCCTATTGACAAAAAATAGGACAAAATGACAATAAAATTTTTTTATGTTATATTTTTTCTTATCTTTGTAGTCTATGAATAGGAAAATTGACATCAATGAATTTTATCAATTCGACAATTTAGAATTAATTGCCGATCAAATGGTTGAAGGTTTTATTACCGGATTACACCAAAGTCCTTTTCATGGTTTTTCAGTCGAATTTGCAGAGTACCGTCCATACAATTCGGGAGAATCCACCAAAAATATTGATTGGAAATTGTACGGGAAAACAGACAAATTGTTTGTCAAAGAATTTGAAGAAGAAACCAATTTAAGATGTCAATTAATTATAGATTGTTCTTCATCTATGTTGTTTCCTAAAAGAGATGTTGTTGATTTAAAACACTTAAACAAACTATATTTTTCCATTTATGCAGCGGCAGCACTCATACAACTGCTCCGCAGACAAAGGGATGCGGTTGGATTGTCGTTGTTTACTGACCGATTGTTGTTGCACACACCAGCCAAATCAAGTACAGTGCATCACAAATTTCTGTTCTCCGAATTAGAAAAATGTATGCAACTCTTTGACACAAAAGAACAAAATCAAACAGATATTGCGAATAATTTACATGAGATTGCCGAACGGGTACATAAACGTTCTTTAGTTGTTATATTTAGTGATGCTTTTGATTTTCAAGATAATGACAATTTGTTTTTAGCCCTGCAACATCTTAGACACAATAAACACAATGTGATATTTTTCCATGTTTATGATAAAAATTTGGAATTGGATTTCAATTATCAAAATCGCCCATACAAATTTATAGATATGGAAAACGGCAATCAGTTCAAATTCAATGCAAGAGACTTAAAAGATATTTATCAAAAATCCATGCAGACATTTTTGAATGAATTGAAAATACGATGTGGACAATATCGTATTGATTGGGTTGATGTAGATATAAACGAAGGTTTTCATCAAGTGGTGATGGGTTATTTGTTGAAACGAAAAAAAATGTATTAATTTATTATAAAAAATGAGTAAAAAAAGAATCTTAATCAGTGGGTTGCTCTTGTGCATGTTACTTCCGTTTGCACAAGCGGACGAAGGTATGTGGTTACCTTATTTGTTGCAGTTGAATGAATCGGATATGCAACAAAAAGGAATGAAAATTTCCGCCAAAGACATCTATGATGTCAATCATGGCAGTTTGAAAGATGCGGTTGTTTTATTCGGTGGCGGTTGTACAGGCGAAATAGTTTCCGACCAAGGCTTGTTATTAACCAATCACCATTGCGGTTACGGATATATACAATCGCACAGTTCTTTGCAACATGACTATTTGACTAATGGATTTTGGGCAAGAAACAAAAATGAAGAATTGCCTAACAATGGTTTGACCGTTACTTTGCTTGTGGAAATGAGAGATGTTACCGCCGAAGTGCTTGATGGTGTCAAAAGCAATATGTCTGAAAATGAGCGTAAAACCATTATCTCCCAAAACATAAAAAAAATACAACAAAAGGCAATAGAAGGTACACATTACAAGGCTGTTGTTAAACCGATTTATAATGGAAACCAATATTTGTTGTTTATCAACGAAGTGTTTACAGACATTCGTTTAGTAGGTGCTCCACCTTCAAATATCGGGAAATTCGGTGGAGATACTGACAATTGGATGTGGCCAAGACATACCGGTGATTTTTCTGTTTTCAGAATTTATTGCGACAAAGACGGCAAACCTGCTCCATACAGCAAAGACAATGTACCTTATAAACCCAAAAAACATTTGACCATTTCACTAAAAGATACCAAAGCAAATGATTTTACACTTGTGTTTGGTTATCCGGGAACCACTGAACAGTTTTTAACATCATTCGCTGTGGAGTTGATTCAAAACCAAACCAACCCGATTGCCATTGATTTGAGAACACAACGTTTGAATATTATCAAGAAATATATGGAAAAAGACAAACTTACCCGTATCCAATATTCTGCCAAAGCTGCGGGCATTGCCAACGGCTGGAAAAAATGGATTGGTCAAAACAACGGTCTTCAACGTCTGGAAGTGATAAAACACAAACAAGAGTTGGAACAACGTTTTAACCAGTGGGTGTCAGAAAACTCTGACCGCAAACAACAATATGGCGGTATGGTAGAAGCCTATAAAGTCTTTTATGACCAATTGCGACCTATTGCCAAAGAAGTATCGTATTTCATGGAAGCTTTTTATAGCATTGAAAGCATCAAGTTTGCTTGGCAAATGCATGGATTGTTGCAAGCGGACACTTTGAATGAACAACAGAAACAACAATACCTATCAAGAGTCAATAACTTTTTCAAAGATTATAACAGCAATTTGGACAAGGAAGTTTTTGAAGCTTTGGCAACAGTATATTTCTCCAATGCACAAAATATCCCTACTTCTATTTTGGACAAAGTACATAAAACAGGCGTTGCGAAATTGAGTAATGAAGTTTATTCCAAATCCATACTGCTGAATAAAGACAAATTGTCAGGTATTATTGCCAAAGGAGACAAAAAGGCATTAAGCAAATTGAAAAAAGACATTTTGTTTTCATTTGTCGTACCTATTGTTGAAAATTACAATACCAATATTGCTCCCATTTATTCCAATTTGAGCAAACAAACCGATTCTTTGGACAGATTGTGGACAAAAGCCATGATGGAAATGCAACCGGAAAAAACATTTTATCCTGATGCCAATCTCACTTTGCGTGTCGCATACGGCAATATCAAAGGCTACCAACCCAAAGACGGTATTACTTACAAACATTACACAACCATAGAAGGAATTATGCAGAAAGAAAATCCAAATATTTACGACTATGTAGTGGAACCTAAACTGAAAGATTTGTACAAACGAAAAGATTATGGCCGATATGCCAACAAATACGGCGAATTGCCCGTTTGCTTTATTGCTACCAATCATACAACAGGAGGAAACTCAGGCAGTCCTGTACTCAATGCCAAAGGCGAATTGATTGGCTTGAACTTTGACAGATGTTGGGAAGGAACCATGAGCGATATTCAGTATGATGTGAATTTGTGCAGAAATATCATTTTGGACATTCGCTATTGCTTGTTTATTATAGATAAATATGCCAATGCAAAATATCTGGTTGATGAAATGACCATTGTACAATAAAATGACAACTGAGAGAGATAACAATATAGTTATCTCTCTCTCTTTATTTTTGATAAGATGAAAGAGTTTTTAAAAAACAACGCTTTATTTTTCTCCTTATGGATATTAACATTTATCCTATTGGGCATAGCGATGTGCGTAATACCCAAAGCAGAATTGCATTTGCAGATGAATGCTTGTCACAATTATGTGTTTGATGTTTTTTTCAAGTCTTTCACTATTATTGCGGAATATGGTCTTTTTGTGCTTGTATTCATTTTGTTGTTCATCAAAGTCGGTCCGACCATATATTTGACCGTGTGCGGACTGTCGTCAACAATAATCGTACAAATTATCAAACATATTGTGAATGCACCGCGTCCCAAACTTTTTTTTGAAAGCATCGGCTCTTTCGATATGCTTCCGATAGTGGAAGGTGTCAATATGCACAATCACCATTCATTTCCGTCAGGACACACGACAACCTTTTTTGTCATCTTTGGCGGCTTGTCAGTTATACTCACATACTGGCTGTGTAAAAACAATAAAAACAATTGGGCTTATTTTTTACAATTTATCTGCTTTGGGCTTGCTGTTTTAGGAGCATATTCACGCATTTACTTGTCGCAACACTTTGCTGCCGATGTTTTTGCCGGCAGTTGCATTGCCATGGTGTGTTTAATCGCATGGTATCCTCTATTTGGTTGGTTGGCACAAAAACATAACAGATTATTCAATTATAAAATTCCAATAGGCAAACAAAAATGACAGCAAAACTCCCCTATTTTGAAACAGAAATACAATATTTCCGTTTTTCACCGTTATTGTATAGGTTATTTTGTGGACAGAATGCCGCATAACAAAATTCGATACCAATGAAAAAATCATATATATTCATATTTTTTATTCTCTTTTTGACCAATTGTACCTTTGGGCTCAATATCAAAGTAAGATTATTAAGCACCTATACACCCCAAAAAGTAATTGTAAGTGCCGTTTCGGGCAAATACAACCTTCTTTGCGACAACAACAAACTCACCACTGTTGAATTGAATACAGGCAACGCCATCACATTGTCCTATTTGAACGGAAAAATAGTCTTGGAGCAAGGTCTTACGCTTGTCGGTACATACTCCACAGTAGAATTTTTGGGAGTAAAATACAACAATATCTATTCGCTTCACATAGATGGCTTGGCACAAGACCGTATGTACGAAGATGAACTTCGCGTATCGGTTGGCAAGGGAGAATTGCTGCTTGTCAATACCATTGGTTTGGAAAAATATGTTGCAGGAGTTGTTCAATCGGAGGTGTATGGAAGTTCCGATGATGTTGAATTTTTCAAGATACAGGCTATCGCCGCCCGCACCTATTGTTTGGCTAACATTCACAAACATATAAAAGAAGGTTGCAACCTCTGCGATTGTGTACATTGCCAATCGTACAAAGGAAGATGTACACAAGGAGACATCTTGCGTGCCACCTACGAGACATTCAGCGATGTAATTGTTGACAGCAACAACAAATTGATTTCACCAGCCTACCATTCCAATAGTGGCGGCATGACAGAGGCTGCCTCACAGATTTGGTTGCACGATATTCCTTATCTGCAATCCAAAGTTGACAGTTTCAGCATAAACGCAAGAAATTATCAATGGGAGAAAATAATCCCCCAGAAAATGTGGATAGATTATTTTGTGCAAAATTATGGAGACAAATATGGTCGTAGCGGAGCTTGTCAAGATAGTATTTTGAACTACAAACAGCCTGTACGTATTGCGAAATGGGTGATAGACGGTGATACAATACTGGCCAAAAAGATAAGAGAACATTTCAAGTTGCGTTCAGCATTCTTTTCTGTCAGTACTCGTGGCGACAATGTACACTTGTCTGGCAAAGGATACGGACATGGTGTCGGACTTAGTCAGGAAGGGGCTATTGAGATGGTGAAAAGAGGCTATAGTTGCACCGATATTCTCCAATTCTATTTCAACAACGTCAAAATATTGAAATATACCGATATTATTGATATATAATCTCCAATAAATGGAAACGGTATTGTATATTCTTGCAGTTGTATTGCCAATCATTGGCATAGCAGGTTGTTTTTTGCCCGTTATACCCGGACCACCTGTTGCATTTTTAGGTATGTTGGCACTGCAATTTTCTGACAAACACCCCTTTTCCTTTCATGTAATTGTCATTATGGCAGCGGTCTCACTGGTTGTAACCGTGGCTGACTATATTGCTCCCGTATTGAGTGCCAAAAAGTTCGGGGGAAGCAGATGGGGTGCATGGGGCTGTGTATTGGGTACGGTTATCGGGCTGTTTGTTCCGATGGGATTGCTCTATATGCCTTTTGTTGGAGCCTTTGTCGGGGAGATTGTAAACAACAACATTCAAAAAAGCGACAGCGATATATCCCAAGCCTTCAAAGCGGCATGCGGTGCTTTTGTCGGATTTGTAGGTGCCACCTTTTTGAAACTGATTACCTGCTTGATTATATTTATTTTTATCCTGTTTGGTCTGTGGGGCTAAAAAATCACATTTCATTTTCTTCAAAAAACAACTTGGCGGCAATGTTGTCAGCGAATAGAAATCCCTTTCTTGTCAAAGCAATGTGATTGTTTGCGACTATGTAATGGTCAGCGTTGACGGCGGAGAGTTTGTGCAAAAGTTGGGGCAAAAACATACTTTCTATTTTATCCAAATCCACCCCTTGGTCTGTTCTTAGGGCTGTCATCAGATATTCATTGAGTCGCATGACGGGTGATAGTATTTCCTTTTCATACAAAAGGTTTTCATATCGGGCATAGACACGCTGCTGTTGCTCATTCATACAAATATCCTGCACATATTTAACATATTTGTCCACATGGGCAACATTCCACTGCCGCGAATTTATATTGTAGGAATGTGCCGCTGCCCCCAACCCGAGATAAGGCTTTTGTTGCCAATAGGCATAATTGTGCCGCGAGAAACAATTCGGTTTGCAAAAATTGGAAATCTCATAATGGCGGAAACCATTCCTATCGGCGAATTGCAGCAACATGGCTATTTGTTCCATCAGAATATCTTCATGCAAAGGTTTGACTATCCCCTTTTTCATTTGCGAAGCCATCAACGTATGGTCTTCAACAGTCAGTGAGTAGCACGAGATATGCGGAATATCCTTCACCTTTTGCAAATTGTGCTGCCATTGTTCCAATGTCATATCGGGAATACCATAAATGAGGTCTACAGAAAGGTTGTCAAAACCAATTTTTTGTGCCAATTCAATGGATTGTTCTGCCATTTTGGCACTATGCACCCGCTTCAACAACTGCAAATGTTCATCACAGAAAGATTGTATGCCAATGCTCAACCTATTGACAGGAGTTTGGTGCAATTGTAGCAAATAGGTTTCTGTAAGATTGTTGGGATTGGCTTCCAAGGTGATTTCGGCCTGCGATATATCAAAATATTTTTCCACGAAAGCCAAAAAATCAGCGATGACATCTACAGGCAAAAGCGAAGGCGTACCACCACCGAAATAGAGACTGTCGATTTTTTTTGCAGGCAGATAATCTTTTCTGATGAGCAACTCCTGTTTCACCGCCTCAATATAAGACGGTATTTTTTGAAGGGTTGTTGTGGAAAAGAAATTGCAATAACTGCATTTTTGAACACAAAACGGAATATGTATGTATA
>JAFZUH010000064.1 GCA_017618435.1 Bacteroidales bacterium
AAAGCAGCGACAAAAAACTAACAGCAGAAGGCTTGAAAGAAAAAGCGGAACTTGGCAAACAAAAATTGTTGATTAGGGTTTCCGGTTTGAATAACAATAAAAAATGGGTAAGACAAAGACATATTGATGCCATTGATGCACTCTTTGCAGAATGGAGTGAACCTAAAAGTGTATTCAAGGGAGGTTGCCAAAAAGACAAACGTTTTGTCAGAAGACAATTGTCGGGAGGTTTTCCCGTGTCTGTTTTGGGAATGTTTGATATAAAACCGGACAAATACGGTGTAGATGAAATGGTTTTCCATAGTGGTTTGGAAGGCTTTTACAATAAAGAACTGTCAGGTGAAATTATTCCCAAGCAAATACTCAAAGTGAATAATAATACCATACGTTTGAGAAAAAACCGTCATATAGACCCCAATGACGGGAAAAATGTAATAACAACAATCAATAGTGATATACAGCGTATTACAAAATCGGCCTTAGAAAAACAATTGTATCTGTTAGGGGCTAATTTCGGAGCCGCTATTGTTATGGAAGTAAAAACGGGAGAAATAAAGGCTATCTCAAATCTTGATTTAAGAGATGGAAGGTATGTGGAAAAAAATGAACATACCATGATAGAAAAATATGAACCCGGTTCCACATTTAAGATGATTTCATTAATAGCGGCCTTGGAAACAGGAAAAATAGATACCGGTGATATAGTTCATTGTGAAAAAGGAGATTTTTCTTTGGCGAGAGCCTTTGAAATATCTGACAATGAGGGTCTTTTTGAGGCGGTAAAACGTTCTTACGGAGATTTGAATGCTTTTGGGTTTGCTTTAAAGACCATGGGTTTGACTTTGGATTTGAATTTGGAAGTAAGCCGAGCCCAAAAGCCGACATTAAAAACAAGAACATCGTCATTGGCTGATTTTAAAAACATAACGCACGGATATAGTATAAATGTACCGCCAATGTATATGTTGGCATATTATAATGCTATTGCTAACGACGGTGTTTATGTCAGACCCCGTTTGGTAAAAAAGATAGTGAACCCCAACTTTGACAAAGACAATATTGAAGTAAAGGAAACAGAAATCGTCAAGGAACAACTTTGTTCGTATAAAACGGTAAAGAAAGTGCAAAAATGTTTGGAAGGTGTTGTTACTCACGGAACGGCAAGGCGTGTGCGTGATGCTTTGTATTTGGCAAGTTTGCACGATACGACACGGGAACCCATTTCCCCTTTGATTGCAGGGAAAACGGGAACGGCCTATCAAAATATTGGAGGGAAATACGTCCAGACCAAAAACTCTTCGTTTATAGGTTATTTTCCTGCCGAAGCACCTAAATATACCTGTTATGTATTAATTTCCGGTTCAACCATAGATGCAGGTGCGGCTGCGGCTCCTGTTTGCAAAGAAATTGCAGAAAAACTGATTGCACATCTTAACGATTTTGCACAGAACAACCAAAACAATGTTACAAACAAGTATCCAAGTTGTGCCTTGGCTTATGGACAAGATTTAACTTGTTTTTATCAAGCAATGGGAATGGGAAAACCACAAATGGAAGAGAATGCTTTTGTTAAAACACAAGTGAATGCTGAAAACAAAATATTGTCAAAACCTTTTGATTTCCCACAAAAAGGAATGCCCTCTTTTGAGGGGTGTAATGTGCGTGATGTGGTGTTTTTGCTGGAGAAAAAAGGGTACAAAACTTTTGTTCGTGGCGTTGGAAAAGTGGCACGTGTGGAATATGCCGGGAAAAAGGCTTATGTTTATTTAAAGAATTAAAAACATGAAAACGATAGATAATTTATTGGTGGGAGTTGAGGTTGTACAAACAAAAGGCAATACGTCTGTTGAAATAAAAAAGATATGCTTTGACACAAGAGAAGTGGAACCTTTTTCTTTGTTTGTTGCCCAAAAGGGAACAAAAGTAGACGGGCATCAATTTGTGGGTCAGGCTATAGAAAAAGGAGCCGTGGCTGTTGTTGTCGAAAAAATGCCCAAACAACTGCTTGATACCGTTTGTTATATACAAGTTAAACGTTCTTCATTCGCATTGGCGTTGATGGCGGCTAATTTTTATGACAACCCCTCTCAAAAATTACAATTAATAGGCATTACCGGCACAAATGGCAAAACAACAACAGTTACATTGCTGTATCGTTTGATGATGGCTATGCACAAAAAAACAGGTTTGTTGAGTACGATAGAAAACCGTATTAATGATAAAGTTTTTCCTGCAACCCATACCACGGCAGACAGTGTTGCTGTCAATAGAATGTTGGCGGAAATGGTTGCCGCAGGTTGTCAATATTGTTTTATGGAAGTCAGTTCACATGCAATTGTTCAAGACAGAATAGTGGGTTTGCATTTCAAAGGTGCCATTTTCAGCAATTTGACACATGATCATTTGGATTATCACAAAACATTTGCCGCCTATAGAGATGCAAAGAAAATGTTTTTTGACCAATTGCCCGCAACCGCTTTTGCATTGACAAACATTGATGATGCCAATGGCGATTTTATGTTGCAAAACACCAAAGCAAAACCATACAGATATAGTTTGCAAAATGCAAAAGCAGATTTTAAGGCAAAAATAGGAGAATGCAATTTCAATGGACTAAATCTTAAAATAGACAACAAAGATGTATGGTTCAGACTAATAGGAAAATTTAACGCATATAATCTTCTGGCTATTTATGGCACATCTGTTTTGTTGGGTTTCGATAAAGAGGAAGTGCTTATGCAGATGAGCAACTTGGAGGCTGCCGAAGGGCGGTTTTTTACCTTGCGAGGCAAAGGTATAACCGTTATTGTTGATTATGCCCATACTCCTGATGCTTTGAAAAATGTGTTGGAAACAATCAATAACATAGTCAGCAAAGAAGAAGAAATTGTTACCGTTGTCGGTTGCGGAGGCGATAGGGATAAAACCAAACGGCCTGAAATGGCAGAAATCGCTTGTCTGTTGAGTCATCGTGTCATTTTAACGTCAGACAATCCACGTAGCGAAAATCCTCACGATATTATCGAAGATATGCTCAAAGGGGTAAGCAAAGCATACGAACGTAATTTGTTGGTTATAGAAGACAGAAGACAAGCCATAAAAGCGGCTATTATGCAGGCTGCTCCCAATACCGTGATTCTGATTGCAGGCAAAGGACATGAAAAATATCAGGATATTGCCGGAGTAAAACATCATTTTGATGATGTGGAAGTGGCAGAAGAATATTTGAAAGACAAATAAACACTAAAAAACAGATATATTATGTTATATTCTCTTTTTAATTGGTTAGATACAAATTTTAATTTACCGGGGACAGGGGTTTTTAAATACATTTCCTTCAGAACGGCAATGGCGGCATTGTTGTCATTGTTTTTGTCTATGATAATAGGGAAATATGTGATTAATTTTCTGAAAAAGAAACAAATTGGAGAAGACATCCGCGACCTTGGTTTGGCGGGACAAATGCAGAAAAAAGGCACTCCCACTATGGGTGGTATTATTATTCTGTTTAGTTTGTTGATTTCAGTGCTTTTGTTCAACCGCTTGGATAATATTTATATTCAATTGATGATATTCACCACTGTTTGGTTGGGATTGTTGGGTTTTTGTGATGATTATATCAAAGTTTTTAGGAAAAACAAAGCGGGAATGCCAGCCAAAGGCAAGTTGATAGGGCAATGTATATTGGGTTTGGTGGTTGCTTTAACTTTGTTTTTTCATCATGATGTGGTTATCAAAGAAAAATGCGATGTCAAAACCTACGTTCCAACGGAATCAGTGTTTATGGTGGAAAACGAAAGTGTGGACGGGGCAAGTGCTTACCAATGTGTAGAACCGACCAAATCAACCAAGACCACTATTCCTTTTGTAAAACACAATGAGTTTGACTATGCCTCTTTGTTAAAATGGTTAGGCGAAGGATACGAAAAATGGGCATGGTTGCTTTATATTCCTATTATTATTTTTATTATTTGTGCAGTTAGCAATGGGGCAAATCTTACCGATGGCTTAGATGGCTTAGCCATAAGTACGGCTGCGATAATTGTAGTTGCTCTTGGTATTTTGGCATACGTGTCGGGGAATACCATTTTTGCCGATTATTTGAATATTATGTATATACCCAATACCGGAGAGTTGATGATATTTACCGGTGCTATGTTGGGAGCTTGCTTGGGATTTTACTGGTGGAACTGCCATCCGGCACAAGTTTTTATGGGAGATACCGGTTCTTTGGCTATAGGAGGTATTATTGCAGTGTTTGCCGTCATTATTCGCAAAGAATTATTGTTGCCTATTTTGTGCGGCATATATTTAATTGAAAGCCTGACAGTTATTATTCAAAGAGTTTATTGTAAATATTATAGAAAAAAATATCATTTGGCGGCAAATGAATCCGTTCCTGTTGCCAAACGTCCGTTTTTGATGACACCGCTTCATCATCATTATCAACAAAAAGGTTATCATGAGTCAAAAATAGTACAACGGTTTATTATTGTAGGTATGTTGTTGGCAGTTTTGACCATAGTTACTTTAAAATTACGTTAATTTAAAACCAAAAGCGATATGAAATTTGAAGATTTAATTATAGACAATTCACAAACAATAGAAAAGAATCGTTTGTTGGAGAACAGATTGATTGCCATTCGCAATCGGAATCGTGGGACAATGTTGTCAAAATTGCCTAATGAAACCCATAAATTGGAAACGATAACGACTTTTAGAGGAGTTACGTTTATCAATGATGCCAAATCGGAAAACATCAATTCCACATATTATGCCATAGAACAGATAAAAACCTCTATGGTTTGGATAATAGGTTCAGATGACACACAGACGGATTATAAAAAATTGCTTCCTATTGTTTCTTCCAAGGTTCGTGCATTGGTATGTTTTGGTACGCAAAACGAAAGATTGATAGAAATTTTTAAAGGATATATTCCGCTTGTTGTGGAATGTCAGGATATAAATACGGCAGTAAGAGAAGCCTTTTATGCTTCCCAAAGAGAAGGTGTGGTGATGTTTTCTTCGGCATGTCCGTGCGGGCAGTTATATGCTGATTATCAACAACGGGGAGAAGCGTTTAAAAATGCAATAGCACAATTATGATAGTTGCAGCGAAAATAAAATCTTTTTTTGCCAAAAACAAAGGGGACAGCATTATTTGGACCTTGGTTTTATTCATTATGCTATTTTCTGTTTTGGCAGTTTATAGCACGGGGTCAAAATTGAATGCCGACCATCAGCAAAGTCTGATGTTTCTGATAAAAGGACATGTTTTTTATCTTTTTATCGGTCTTGTATGTATGTATTTTGTTCAAAACATTAACTACAGATGGTGGAACAAGTTATCTAAAATAGGCTTGATATTGGGAGCGGGGCTGTTTTTTGCCACCTTGTTTTTGGGTGTTGCAGAACATGGAGCAAAAAGAAGTTTGATTGTTTTCGGAATAAAAATACAGACAATTCATTTTATTGAGTTGTGTGTCATTATTTTCTTTTCTTCGTGGTTGGCCAAAACAAAGGACAACATTAACGATATAAAACATGATTATATTTATAAACTATTGTTTGTTTTTTTGGTTTGTGGGTTAATTATGTCGCAAAAGACATCGGCAAGTATTATTTTGGGGACAACTTGTTTTGTGCTGTTGTTCGTTTCCAAACTTAAATTCAAGTATTTTGCCGCAACTATAGGTATATTGGGCATTATTGTGGCTATAGGGATTTCGATATTGATGTCTGATGCGGTAAATCCTAAAAGCGATCAAAGTTTTTTCAAGCGTTTGGGCACAGCCAAAACAAGATTGGAGTCATTTAACAATAAAGATGATGTACATCGGGAAATATTGACGACAGAAGCAGCCATCGCTTCAAGTTCATTATTACCACGACCGGGAGAATCTATTCATAGTTATGGTGTAAAGGAAAGTTATTCGGATTATGTTTTTGCGTTTTTCGTTGAAGAATATGGTATTCTTTTTGGAATTGTCTTGATTGTTCTTTATTTGATTTTATTTTATCGGGCAATGCTTATTGCCAAAAGGATAAATACTTCGTTTGGAGCTTATTTGGCGGTAGGGATAGGTTTTTTAATCACCTTTCAGGCTTTGGTGCATATTTGTGTTTGTTCGGGAGTGCTTCCCGCTACGGGTGAAACTTTGCCCTTGTTTAGCAAAGGCGGTATGTCTATTATCACTACGTCTATATCAATAGGTATATTGTTGAATATTAGCCAAGAGGCAAAAAAAGAAATGGAACAACAAAAAGAGAAAACAACAGAAGGAGTCAGTTATGAGTAAAAAAATATTAATTTCAGGAGGAGGAACAGGAGGACATATTTTTCCTGCCGTTGCTATTGCCAATGCATTAAAGGAATATTATACCGATGCGGATATTTTGTTTATTGGTGCCAATGGCAGAATGGAAATGAAACGGGTGCCTGAGGCCGGATTTGAAATAAAAGGATTGAATATTTATGGTTTCCAACGCAAAATAAACATAAAAAATCTGATAGAAAACCTTAAACTGCCTTTCCGTATTTTCAATAGCATGCAAGAGGTGAAAAAAATCATCCGTGACTTTGCTCCGGATATTGCTATTGGAGTAGGTGGTTATGCAAGTGGTCCCGCTTTGAAAATGGCGGCAAAAATGCACATCCCCACTTTGATTCACGAGGCTAATTCTTACCCCGGAATGACCAACAGACTTCTTGCCGATAAGGTGGATTGTATTTGTATAACTTACGATAGTGTACAAAAATATTTTCCGGCAGAAAAAACTGTAAAAACGGGAAATCCTATCAGAAAGGATATTCTCAATATGACTGTTAGCCGTGAAGAAGCCTTGGAATTTTTTGGTTTGCAAAAAGACAAGAAAACCATTGCCGTTATTGGGGGCAGTTTGGGGGCAAGAACCATTAATGAAAGTATAAGCACATTTGTGGAAGAATTGTCTCAAAAGGGCATTCAATTAATTTGGCAAACAGGAGAATATTATTATAACTCACTGGACAAAACCTTGAAACAATTGCATGGAATTAAGGTTTTGCCTTTTGTTCATCGTATGGATATGCTTTATATGGCCGCCGATGTTGTTGTTTCAAGAGCAGGAGCCTTGTCTTTAACGGAATTGTGTACCATTGGCAAACCTTGTGTTTTGGTGCCTTCACCAAATGTAGCCGAAGACCATCAAACAAAGAATGCAAATGCTTTGGTTGAAGCAGGTGCTGCGGTTTTGGTACCAGACGCAGAGGCGAAAGAAAAATTGAAAGATGCAGTTCTTGCACTTATCAATGATGATGACAAGTTGATGCAACAAAAAGCCAATCTGTTGCAACTTGCCCAGCCTAATGCTGCAGAATTAATTGTAAAAGAGGTTGTTAAAATAATCAAATAAAAAATATGCTTCCGCTGACTGATATAAAAAAAATCTATTTTTTAGGAATAGGAGGTATTGGAATGAGTGCTTTGGCAAGGTATTTTTGTCGGAGAGGAGTATCTGTTTGGGGATACGATAAAACACCGTCTCCATTGACAACACAATTGCAACAAGAAGGCATGACCATTCATTTTGAGGACAATCCGTCATTGATACCGCAAGATATTGATATAGTGGTTTATACACCTGCTATTCCACATAGTCTTGCCGAATGGAAGCATATTCAAGACATGGGGCTACCTTGTGTCAAACGTTCTCAAATGTTGGGTATTATCAGTGCCGACAAGTCAACTTATGCTATTGCCGGAACACATGGAAAAACATCGACAACGGCCATGCTGACACAAATTTTACACGGAAACAGACTAATATCTGCTTTTATTGGGGGCATTGCCAATAATTTCAACTCCAATTATGTTGATGATGCACAATCTTCCATTTTAGTGGTAGAAGCAGATGAGTACGACCGCTCTTTTTTGACCTTGAATCCATACGTGGCTATTGTTACAGCGATAGATGCAGACCATTTGGATATTTATGGCACAAAAGACAAATTGGAACAATCGTTTCAAGATTTTGTTGAAAAAATACCCAAAAACGGATATTTAATCACAAAAAAAACACTTTTGAAAACCCTGAAACCACATTGTAATGTTGTAACTTATAGTTTGAATGACAGCACTTGCGATTATTTTGCACAACATTTTCGGGTAGAGAACAACAAACAATGTTTTGACATCGTTTGTCCCCAAAGCAGAAGTGTTACCGTAGCCTTTTCTGTTGCAGGCACACACAATATTGAAAATGCGGTTGCGGCAACGGCAGCCGCTAACATTTGCGGGGTTGATATTCATAAAATTGCACAAAATCTCAATCAATATTCAGGGGTAAAAAGACGGTTCGAATATATTGTCAATAGACCTGATTTTGTGTACATTGACGATTATGCCCACCACCCTAAAGAATTGGAAGCAACAATTCTGTCTGTAAAACATCTGTATCCCGACAAGAAAATATGCGGTGTTTTTCAACCGCATCTTTATACAAGAACAAGAGATTTTGCCGACGGATTTGCCCAAGCATTGGATTTGTTGGATATTGTTGTGTTGTTGGATATATATCCTGCTCGGGAAGAACCGATTGAAGGAATTGATGCCCAATTTTTGTTGAACAAGATAAAAAATCCCAACAAAATTAAGATGTCAAAAGAAAATTTGCCGGATTTTTTGAAAACCCAACATCCGGAAGTGTTGATTACAATGGGGGCAGGCGATATAGACAGACTGGTGCCAAAAATAAAAGAAAAATTTGACAATGAATAAAAAATATATTATAACCGGTATTGTTGTTGCCATACTTGTTGTGGTGGTAATTGTTTTTTATCGAATATCCTCGCGGGAAAAGACATTCTCAACGGTTGTTTATCAAATTGATTATAAACAAGATACTCTTTTGCGTAGAGAAAAATTAGACAAATATCTAAAAGACAACAAAATAGACATAATCGGACAGGTGATAGACAGTGTGGACAAGCAAAAAATTGAAAACACACTAAAATTATATCCTTATATCGAACAAGTGGAAGTATTGAATTCTAAAGACAAATTGATTGTAAAAATAAAGCAGGAGGAAATATTGGCAAAAGTTTACAATCGCTCAGATCAGATTTTTTATTTGGCAAAAACAGGCAGAATGTTGCCCTATGACAGTTTGATACGTGGGCGGTTTCTGATAGTAAATGGCAATATTTACAATCAATATCGGAAAAACATGTATCTTTGCGAAGACAGTTTGTTGGTTCGGAAAGATTCGATTTTTATCCAAAAATATTTGAATTTGTATTATATTTGGAAAATTGCACAATACATTGATAATGATGATTTTTTGAAATCGCAAATTTGCCAAATATATCTTGATGAAGATAATAATTTTCAAATGAGTACTCTTGTGGGCAATCATGTGGTATTATTTGGAAAATTGACAAAAAGCACACAAATAGAACAAGTTATAGATGCCCGATTTAACAATCTCAAGTCCGTTTATATCAATGGATTTAAGATTATGGGTTGGGATAAATATAAAATGATAAACTTAAAATACGGGAAAGAAATTCCTTGTAAAAAACGATAACTTAAAGTAAAAAGAAGAAATGAACTTGAATTTTTTTAAAAGAGGGAAAGAAAAAGAAAAGGCACCGGCCGAACCTGTTAAACACGAACCCGGAATTTCAGTAGGTTTGGATATTGGTACGACAAAAGTGGTTGCCTTTGCCGGAAGACGAAGTGCAAACGGAAAAATAGAAGTATTGGGGTATGGCAAGCATCAATCTATTGGGGTTCAGCGAGGTTTGGTTATAAATATTGCTCATACGGCAAATGTTATTCAAAGAGTGATTCAAGATTTGCAAAATGCTGCCGGTATAGACATAGATACCGTTATGGTGGGTATTGCTGGTCAGTATATCAATAACATCAAAGTGGTTAGTGATATGAAAAGGCAACATGCAGATGCCGATAGTGAAATTACAAAAGAAGATATTAAACAGTTTATTGACAATATGTTCAAAACACCTACTGACCCGGGGACGCAAATTATAGATGTTATTCCTCAGGAATATGTGGTGGACAAATATCCTCCTCAAAAAAATCCTATTGGTATGACAGGAACAGTAATCAGTTCGGAGTTTAATATTATTACCTGCAAAACCCAGCATATCAAAAATATATTGCAGAGTGTCAATAAATGTAATTTAAAAACAGAAGGACTTGAATTAGAACCAATTGCATCGGCAGAAGTAGTGCTTGACGAGGACGAAAAAGAAATTGGAGTTGCATTGATAGATATTGGTGGCGGAACTACCGATATAGTTATCTTTATTGACGGAATAATGCGTTATACGGCTGTTATTCCAATTGCAGGCGATGTGATTACCGAAGACATAAAATACTTGTTTAAGGGCATTACAAAAGAACAGGCCGAGAGTTTGAAATGTGAACACGGTTCAACTTTGCCAAATGTGGCAGACAAGACACAGATTATTTCTATTCCGGGTATTCGTGGAAGGGAACCTATTGAAGTTTCCAAATATGACCTTGCTTCTGCCATAAACTACAGAATGAAAGAAATAATTGCCCGAATAGATACTGAATTGGAAAATTCAGGTTGCAAAGACAGACTTAATTGTGGTGTTGTTTTTACCGGTGGCGGTGCCCAAATGAACGGACTTAAAGAATTTGCAGAAATAAATTTGGGTATGAAAGTGCGTATAGGCAATCCTGAAGAAAAAATTCTTTTCAAAGAAGATGATGTGTTGTCTGACCCTCGTTTTGCTACAGGTTTAGGGTTGATGGTAATGAGTTTGGAACAGCAAGAAGAAGAGTATGATTATAATGGTGCTGATTACCCTGCACAAACCCAGACAAATACCCCTGCAGACAAGGAAGCAGAAGAAAAAACA
>JAFZUH010000065.1 GCA_017618435.1 Bacteroidales bacterium
TACACTACTGCCTGCAAAATTAATAGTACCCAAATTGTATATACCACCTCCGCCATAATCATATATTTTGGAAGCAGTGGTATTGGTTGTCGTTTTGTTGCTGTTGATGGCGGCAGTGCCATCTATGTTAAACGTGTAGCCGCTTGTTACATAAATACCGCCACCATTGTTTGCGGCTTGGTTGGAAGTTACGGATATATTATTCAAGGTTAGCGAATTGGATCCGGTAAGATAAATACCGCCGCCAAGATTACCCGCCGTATTTTCCGTTGCCGTAAAAAGACCGGTACAAGTAAGCGTCCCCGCCGATTTGGACAAGCCGCCTCCATGTGCTGCGGTTGCCCTATTGCCCGACAAAGTCATAGTACCTCCGCAAGTAAATGTTCCGTTTGTCTGATAAAAGCCTCCCCCATTACCGCTTGTGGCAGTATTGTCGGAAACTGACATATTTCCCGAACAAGTGATACTGCCAGCACCTGTAAGACTGATACCGCCGCCATTGGTTGAGGCAGTATTGTTGGAAAACGACATGTCCCCGCTACAAGTCATCGTACCTGAATTGGTTAAGGCTATACCACCGCCATAAGTCGTGGCCGTATTGTTGGAAACTGTCATATTGCCATAGCAAGTAAAAGTTCCCTGATACTTATACATGCCACCTCCTACAGTTGATGATGATTTATTGTTATCAATCAATATGTTAGCGGGATTGCTTGCATCCGCACCTATTCGGATAGTCCCCGTACGTTGATAAATGCCGCCACCTGATGTAGCGGCTGTATTACTTTGTATGGTGGCACCACCATTTAAACGTATATTATTACTACTACCGCCATATTGATATATACCTCCACCAACACCCCCTTTCGCTTCATTGTTCAAAACCTTTAATTCGGCATTACAAGTAAAAGTGCCTTTTGTTTGGAGAATGGCACCACCATTGTTATTTGCGGTATTATTAGACAAGGTCAAGATACCATTAGCAGTAATAGTTCCTGCCCGAATAGCCATAGCACCGCCGAAATTCGCCTCGTTATATGACAAAGTTGTCGCTACGGGGAAATTCACAGTGCCGCTACCAACCATAATAGCCCCACCGGAGTCAGTAGCCACATTGTATGAAATGGTCGGAGCAACGGTAAAATTGACCGTTCCCGCCTTTACATACACACCAGCCCCCTTGGCTGCCGTATTTCCGTCCGTGTCTTTTCCGCCTATGGTACTTGCGGTGGTTTTAAAATTAAGGGTACCCCCACCGATATAAACGGCACCGCCCCTTGTGGAACTTGCATTGCCGGTAAAACTTGTTTTGATGATGTCGGTTGTACCTCCGTTTACCGCCAAGGCTCCACCTGAAACGGTATTGGCACAATTGCGTATATGGCAATTGGTCATGGTAAGCGTGCCTGCCGTAACTATCATGGAAGTATCTGCCGTATAGGTGTCTTTCCTGCCGTCAAATACAATGTCTGTTATATTCAAAGTGCCGGCAGTCATCATAATATATCCGTTGTCTGCAGCACGGCAAATCACACGCCGGGAGTTGCTTGTATCGCTCACCACATTGACGGTTATTGCCTCGTCTATAGTAGCCGTAGCACCTATTTCGGTTGTGTCGTATATGGTAACCGTATAGGGAGAGCCAGACACCCCTGTCGTGTTGCAGGCGTTGATTGCCTCAGCAAGGTCGGTATAATAATTTGTTCCGTCTGATATAGGCGGCTGGGCATAGGCTCCCATATTAGTTGTAGTCCTACGCCTATAACCGTTTATATCTTTATCCACACCGCTCAACTTCGGTGCCGCCAAATCTCCGTAATTGCTGACATCCGTACTAGTGGTAATATCCTTGAAAGTGGGGGCGGCTGCTATCGAATTAGTATCTTTTGTTACCGTTGTTTTCCATGCAGAAAGAGTTGTTTTGTTTGCACCTGCATAACCGACATAAGACTTTCCATAATAATCGTTATAATCTATGGATGCTATAGTTGTAATTTTAGCGGCGGTACTGCCATAAATAGGATAATTGGTAGCATTGGTACTTTGAGCAGCAAAAATATTGTTTTTCACATTAACCGTATAAGTAGCGGATTGTGCGTCTACATACATGCAATAACAAGCTCCTGTTCCTGCATGATAAACCGTATTATGATAATAATTGACATTACTATTATACAAATATAATCCACGA
Source organism: Bacteroidales bacterium (assembly GCA_017618435.1). Lineage (GTDB taxonomy): Bacteria > Bacteroidota > Bacteroidia > Bacteroidales > WCHB1-69 > UBA1205. Next base: position 2,192 of record JAFZUH010000065.1, read on the forward strand.
AACGTTCCCGCTCCTGTAAGTTTTCGTATTTCATTGTTGGCAACCAAAGCAGGTGTTACCGTAGTCATTAGACTTGATGTATTAACATCTCTTGTCCATATTCCATAATTGTCTTTTGTTTCTGCAAACAATATCTTATTACGAAGCACTCCACCATCTACCCTTACCGTATATAAATATATGGCATATTTGTTAGCAGATGTATTGCTATTAGTAAAAACATTATCAGCAATATAATCAAAACCACAATAAGAAATAGAATAAACACCATAATTACGATAATTACTTATAGTATTGTTGGCAATTGTAATACAATTGGTATTGGCTTTTAAAGTGGTAGCATTCTTGTTTGTATATGATAGATAAACCCCTGCATAACCATTATTAATAGTATTGTTTAGTATCCGCAAAGCCCCCCATGAATTTGCTGTTTTGGAACCCACATAATAAATGGCCGAACTTGCAGCAGAAGTACTTGAGGAGGATTGATTGAACACGCAGCCGTTTATTTCCACATTATAGCAGGGCTTGCTAAAACAAATGCCCGCCCCTGTTGTACTGGAAGAAGCATTCAGGGTTATATTTTTGACATACACATTGTAATTGCTGTCCATCACTATCACATTGCCGTTGTGAGCCAAGGTAACATCAGCGGCATTGCCGGTTTGGGACGTGATAATCAAGGTATCCGCATCGGTCAACACTTTAGTTAAATAATCTATATGAACCTGTCCGTTGTAGGTTGCGGATTCCAATTCCGCTTTGAAAGTGCCATGTTCGGAAATGCCGCAATACTGCAACACACACAAGAATTGGTCCAAATTGCTACTATAAGCACTTCCGGAAGAACCAATCGTATAAGTACCTTTAGCCAATCCTCCACTACAAGGAACGGAAAGAATGGATAAGGTGTCATCGCTTAGGTCAGAATCAGCCGAACCATTCGGATTTTCTACCCACACTGTAAGATAATACGCATGTCCTAATGACAAGGAAATATTGCCTACATTAACTGTATCAACAAATTCGCAAGCAAGATTTCCCGTATAGTTATACGATACGGCTGCCGCCCCATTAAGGGAATATTTGATTGTACAACTCGTCAAATTGTTGGTTCCCTTGTTTCTTATCTGTACTTTCAACGGCTGTGTACCTACCGAAACGCTACCGTCCAAAGGAGCAATGATTTTATCCAAAGCCACAGCATTGGCATCTCTGGCAATGCTTTTCATCATTCTGAATCTGGCTATGGGGCGAAGAGTGAAATCCCCTCCATCTTTTTCCAACTCGTTATCATCATATTGACAAACAGCCATATCAAGTTCATTGTCATCTCCGTCATATATAGTTTCACCATACCAGTTCCCCCCTTCATAATACTCGTGGTTGCCATTGGCATGATTATAATATACCAATAATCCGTAGCCTGCAGGAACAACAAAAGGGGTGTCCAAGTCTATATTAAACCAGTCTCCTGCAGACATCATAGGCAATGTTCCCGACCACACCAAAGTGGCTCCATCACTCACTGGGTCATGATAATCTTTGTCATCAGCACTTAAATCGGTAAGCGTTACCAACTTGAAATAGCAATGCTGATTAGCATAATTATGTGTCAAATTGTCCTTGGTACGGAAAGAAACACCAAAAATCGTGCTGTTTGCCACCTCGGAAGCCACATACAGCATTCTTGACCATGAATGGTAATAAGTTGTATTTGCAGGGGCTGCTGCATCCTTTGTTGTATTGGTATCTCCCACATAATAATCCTGTTTTATTCTGGAAGGGTCTATATAACTTTTTTTACTTATCGTAACGGTATTGCCCAGATAATCCGTTGTCTGCACACTGTAGGTAACCTTTGACCCCAAAGCAATATTGGGGCAGGTTACCGCCCAAATGCCATCACCCTTATTGGTCATTGCCAAAGTTGAAGACGCTCCGCCATTGACAGCATAGATAAAATCAACAGACGAGACGGTTTTCCCTGTCAAAGAAATGGCTTTTACCTCAATATCAAAAGGTCCGGTGGTAAATACTGTATCCTCTTTGTCGGCATCTCCCATATATTTCAACCACGAAAGCTGAATATCGCTCAAAGCATAAACTACAGACGTTAATGTATCTCTGGTTGGAGATGTTGGAGTTGTCGTTCCATTAATAGATGTTATCCAAACTTTAATCACATCAGTCCCATTATATGTGGGTGTATATGAACTGACAGGAATTGCCACAATAGAATCTGCTGCCACATTGCCAGACCATGAAACAGCAGATTTTAACGTTCCATTCAATCTCCAACGCACCTTAGCAGCAGTAAGGTTATTAGGACCGCCGTTTTTAAAATTCACCCCAAAGGCTTGAGTTGAACTAGCGGGATTGTATAAAAGCGTATCTCCAATAGTCAAACTACGCAAGGCAAATTGTTCTATTGTAAATCTGGTATGCGGTCTCGTAGAACTCGTTGTTCCACTTGTTGGAAATGAGCCATCTTCTTCTCCATGGATGGGTTCCAAACCTGCACTAACACTATGGGCATACCAATATAATTTATCTGTATAACTTCCATCTTTATTGTCCACATACACCATCAAACCATAGCCTTGGGGGACATTAAAGGGTGTTGTCAAAGTAATATCCACCCAGTCATCCAAAACCGTAGTAAGAGTCCCTGTCCATACTAAAGTAGCCCCATCGGAAAGAGGTTCGATATAATCTGTGACACCGGGCATAGCAGTCACTTTTGTCAATTTAAAATAAATGGATACATTATCAACCGTCAACACGTCATCATCATTACTGCATTTCCATGCAATATGCGTTATAGTACCATCCGTCATCTCTGAAGGCAAATATAATATCCGCGAATAGGAATAATCATAATATGCATTTACGGGTAGGTCTTTAGTTGTTGTCGTGAGACTTGTATCCCCAACATAATGATTAATAGTATACTTCGATGTTTGAGCACATACAATCTGACACAAAATCAAAAAACTGCATAAAAATAAAATAAATTTTTTCATTTTTTTTATAAACATTTTTTTAACAAGTTACTAACAATTATGAGAAATGACCTCACCCCGCTTCCCTCTCCACATTGGAGAGGGGGAGCATTTGAAAAATGATTTTGTAGGGACACACTGAATGCGTACGTTTTCAAAAAAAACAATATATTTTTTTGAAATATATCATAAAAAAGCAAAGTTTTCCATAAAAAAGTGTTATCTTTGCAAATATTCTTTTTGCGGAAGTAGCTCAGTTGGTAGAGCATCAGCTTCCCAAGCTGAGGGTCGCGGGTTCGAATCCCGTTTTCCGCTCCAAAATATATATTCTATGGGCATCTTTTCGTTCTTCAACAAAGAGAAAAAAAACGATTTGGACAAAGGCTTGGAAAAAACCAAAGAAGGTTTTTTGCAAAGAATAGCAAGAGCAGTTGCCGGAAAAAGTACTATCGATGATGAGGTTTTAGACAATTTGGAAGAAGTTTTGGCAACTTCAGATGTCGGTGTGGACACCACATTGAAAATCATTGATAGGATAACCGCTCGTGTTTCCAAAGACAAATACATGAGCACCAAAGAATTGAATCATCTTTTGACAGAAGAAATATCCGATATGTTAGCCCCATCGCAATGGGACAACCTGCCGCCGTTTACCATTCCGGAAAATATACAAAAACCATACGTCATTATGGTTGTAGGAGTTAATGGTGTTGGAAAAACAACCACCATCGGCAAATTGGCATACCAATTCAAACAAAACGGTTATCAAGTTGTTTTAGGAGCTTCCGATACCTTCAGAGCGGCCGCCGTTGACCAACTTAAAATTTGGGCAGAACGGGTAGATGTACCTATTGTAAGCCAAGGTATGGGAGCAGACCCTGCCTCTGTTGCCTTTGACACATTAAAATCGGCAATGGCCAAAAACGCCGATGTGGTTATTATTGACACCGCAGGGCGTTTGCACAATAGAGTCAATTTGATGAACGAATTGACAAAGATAAAAAAAGTAATGCAAAAACTTCAACCCGAGGCTCCTCATGAAATTTTGCTGGTTTTAGATGCCACAACAGGGCAAAATGCTATAGAACAAGCCAAACAATTTTCCGCCGCAACGGCTATCAATGCCTTGGCGGTAACCAAATTAGACGGAACGGCCAAAGGCGGTGTCGTAATCGGCATTAGCGACCAATTCCAAATTCCTATCAAATACATTGGCTTAGGCGAACAGATGAAAGACCTTCAAATGTTTGACAAACAAACATTTATAGAATCCATCTTTGGAGAGGGGCTTAAATAAAACATGAAAGTCAATATAGATACACATTCCGGCTTCTGTTTTGGAGTGGTAAAAGCCATAGACAAAGCAGAAAAAGAATTGGCGACCCATGGGACACTCTATTGTTTGGGCGATATTGTCCACAATGGCGAAGAAGTAGCCCGTTTGAACGCTTTAGGAATGATAACCGTTGATTATGAAGAATTTGCCCGACTAAAGGGGAAACGGGTGCTTATCAGAGCACATGGCGAACCGCCTGCCACCTACCAAACAGCCGAAGCCAATCAAAACAATATTATTGATGCCACTTGCAGCGTTGTGCTAAAATTGCAAAAAAATGTCCGCTTGGGCTATTTGGAAATGTGTAGAAAAAACGGTCAAGTGATTATTTTCGGCAAAAAAGGACACGCCGAAGTTGTCGGACTTGTGGGACAAACCAACAACGAAGCCTTTGTCATCAGCAGCATTGAAGAAGTCGAACTACTTGATTACCACAAACCTATGCGTCTTTATGCCCAAACGACACAAAGTTTAAGCATTTACAAAAAAATGGTAGCCCTTATACAGGAAAACTACCTTGAACATCACCAAAACAATCCTGATTTTGTCTGGTATGATACCATTTGTCGGCAAGTGGCCAACAGGGAAGAAAGTCTACGGCAATTCGCCCAATCTCACGATGTGGTGATCTTTGTCGCCGGAGAAAAAAGTTCCAACGGAAAAGTGCTGTACAACATTTGCCAACAAGAAAACAAGCACAGTTACATGGTGTCTTCCGCTCAATGCCTGCAACCCGAATGGCTGTTGAATGCCAATAGCGTTGGAGTATGCGGAGCCACATCAACACCGATGTGGCTGATGCAAGCGGTAGCTAAAGAAATTGAAAATATTTGCAAACAATTTTAAATCCAAATATCATGAATAGAGAACAATTAATTGCCGTTATCAATAAAAAAAAGACATTCCTTTGTGTGGGATTGGATACTGATTTGACAAAAATTCCCGCTTTTTTGTTGGAAAAAGATGATCCTGTTTTTGAATTTAACAAAGCCATTGTTGATGCAACATTGCCTTTCACATTAGCCTACAAACCCAATCTTGCTTTCTACGAGTCCCAAGGTTGGAAAGGTTTGTTGAGTTTGGAAAAAACAGTACAATATATTCGTCAAAAAAGCGAAGAAGTATTTCTGATTGCCGACGCCAAACGCGGTGATATAGGCAACACCTCCACCCAATATGCCAAATCATTTTTCGGACAGGAAGACAAACGTCTGAACTATGATGCCGTAACCGTAGCCCCATATATGGGCGAAGACAGCGTAAAACCGTTTTTGGAATTTAAAGACAACTGGGTGGTGCTTTTGGCTTTGACTTCAAACAAAGGGGCAGACAATTTCCAGCGGTTGTCTGTTGGTAACAAACAATTGTTTGAACAGGTTTTGGAAACTTCCAGACAATGGGCAGATGAAAAACAAATGATGTATGTTGTAGGAGCCACACAAGCCGATATGCTCACCCAAGTAAGAAATATTGTTCCCGATAATTTTTTGTTGATACCCGGGGTCGGTGCACAAGGCGGAAGCTTGGAAGCCGTTGTCAAATATGGTTTAAACAACGATTGCGGCCTTATTGTTAATTCTTCCAGAGGAATTATCTATGCCGACAACACCAAAGATTTTGCCGGCAGAGCCGCACAGGAAGCGGAAAAAATACAAAAACAAATGGCATTATATTTATAATATTTGCAAAGACAAATCAGATAAATAATGAAACGAATTATTTTATTTTCAGTATTTGCAAGCCTATTGGTTTTTACGGGTTGCAAAAAAGAGATTGTCATCACGGGCAAATCCAATAATGAATCTTTGGGAAAGGTATTGGGTGACGGCAAATATGCCCGAGGAACAGAAGTGAAATTGCAAGCCAACCCCACGTCAAGTCTTTATCGATTTGCCAAGTGGGAAGATGGCATGATGCCGCCCCACAATGTCGTGTTGCATATCGTTTATATATAAGTCCTACAGTAAGAGCAGATAGTTTTGGATTCCGCTTAGTTATGTCTGCAGACTAAAACAAAATTTACCGATACAAGAAAAAGACTTAATTGCATTTGATTAAGTCTTTTTTTTCTTTTTTTGTTTTTGCAAGCAAATTTATTTAATTTTTATGCTATCTTTGCATTTTGATATAATTTGATTATTCTTATAAAATTATTAAATATACGATATGAAAAGTACAGTATTTTGTCAAAAGCACATAGATTTAGGTGCAAAAATGGTTCCATTTGCAGGATTCAATATGCCTGTTCAATATGAAGGTTTGATACTTGAACACGAACATGTTCGTAAGGCTGTTGGTGTTTTTGATGTTTCTCACATGGGAGAAATTTGGGTTAGAGGTGCCAAAGCATTGGATTTTGTTCAATGGGTATCTTCAAACGATGCTTCTGTTTTGTCTGACGGAAAAGTACAATATTGTTGTTTCCCTAACGACAAAGGTGGTATTGTTGATGATTTTTTGACTTACAGAATCAAAGCGGACGAATATCTTTTAGTGGTAAATGCTGCTAATATAGATAAAGATTGGGCTTGGCTACAGGAACAAAACAAAAATTTCGGCGTAGAATTATACAATGCTTCCGATGAAACATCTCAATTGGCTATACAAGGACCTTTGGCATTGAAGGCTATGCAAAAATTAACCGCAACACCTATAGAAGATATGGAATACTATACATTTAAATACTTGACATTTGCAGGTGTTCCCAATGTATTGCTTTCCACTACAGGCTATACAGGTTCCGGCGGTTGCGAAATTTATTTCAGAAACGAAGATGCTTTTAAAATTTGGGACGCTGTATTTGAAGCAGGAAAAGAATTCAATATCAAACCTATCGGTTTGGGAGCAAGAGATACCCTTCGTTTGGAAATGGGATTCTGCCTCTACGGACACGAAATCAACGATACCACTTCTCCAATAGAAGCAGGTTTGGGTTGGATAACCAAATTTGTTGACCACAAAAACTTTATCAACAAAGCCAATTTGTTGAAACAAAAACAAGAAGGTGTTACAAGAAAAGTTATCGGTTTTGAAATGATTGACAGAGGTATTCCCCGTCAAGATTACGAAATTGTAGATGCAAATGGAAACCTTATCGGTAAAGTTTGCTCCGGCACACAAGGACCTTCTGTTCACAAAGCAATAGGAACCGCCTTGATAAAAGCAGAATTTGCAAAAACAGGAACTGAAATCTTTGTAAAAATCAGAGAAAAGGCATTAAAAGCAGTTGTTGTTAAAATGCCATTCTATAAAGGTGAATAATTTTCTTCATAGTTGAAATTATTTTTAATATTTTTTGATCATCTCAAGGGATAATTTTGAAATTATCCCTTTTTTATTGGAACCAAATCTGCAAACTTTTCACACAAAAAAAACCGTTCCAAACTTTCGTTTAAAACGGTCTTTTTTATTTTGTCAAGTTTGACTTGACACGATAAAATTCACTACTTTCTTTGACTAAAATTAGTTAACTTCTGGTTCTGCAACGACAGAAATATAAGATTTTCCGCCTGCTTTCTTTTTAAATACTACGGTACCGTCAACCAAAGCAAACAAAGTATGGTCTTTGCCCATACCTACGTTAGTACCCGGATTGTGAACTGTACCTCTTTGACGTACTATAATATTTCCAGCAATACATTTTTGTCCACCAAAAATTTTGATTCCTAAACGTTTGCTTTCGGACTCTCTACCGTTCTGAGAACTACCAACTCCTTTTTTATGTGCCATCGTTATTTATTTTTCTTGTTAAACCTTAAAGAATTATTTATCCGAGTATTTCATTGATTTGCAAACAAGTCAAATATTGACGGTGTCCGTTCAATGTTTGATACCCTTTTCTTCTTTTTTTCTTAAAAACCAATACTTTCTTTCCACGTAAGTGATTTACTACGGTAGCAGATACTTTTGCACCACCAACATTTGGCGTACCTACATTTACTTTACCGTCATTGTCAATCAACAATACGCTTTCAAAGTCCACTTTGGAACCTTCTTCAGCATTCAGGCGGTGAACAAAGATTTTTTGGTCTTTTTCAACCTTAAATTGTTGCCCTGCTATTTCTACTATTGCGTACATAATTTATTTTATTTATTTAGTTATATTTCGATTAGTTTGCAAAGATACAACTTTTTTCTTTATAAAAAACTATCCTTGTACCATTTACACCTTGCTTTAACATATAACACTGATTATCAATTTATTAAAATTTCAAATAAAACTCTTTTGTCAGATTTTTATACGCTTGTGTATATTCGTTGTTAATAGTTCTAATTATCACATTATCAATAACTTTATTTATTTTCTCCCTTGAAAACAGCAACATTGCCCTATTGGCATTTTTATTGGGTTTTGGATAAATTCTGCATAATTTTTGACAAAAAAGCCCATTTCGGGAACAAATATTTTCAAAATTTTCAACAGAAGAATCGGGTAAAATTACAGCGAACTTTCCTTTGTTTGTCAATAATTTACAAACAGAAAGCACTAAATCTTCAAATGACAAGGTCTGCGTATGTTTGCCTAAATTACGTTGTTCTATCGGGGACAACAACGCATGGTCGAAAAACGGAGGATTGCTCACAATCAAATCAAATTGTTCTGTTGAAGACAAAACAAAATCTTTTAAAGATATATTCTTAAAATCCAATTGATTGGCGAAATCAGACAATCGGGCATTTTCTTGTGCTTCTTCAACTGAAGGTTGATGAATATCTATTCCGACAATCCGACAATTGGACTTTTGGGCTAACATCATAGCAATAATGCCACAACCACAACCGATATCTAATATGTTTTGAGTTTGTGGAGCAATGTCTGTCCATGCCCCCAACAAAACGGCATCGGTTCCCACTTTTAGCGTTGAACGATGATGATTAAGCGAAAAATGTTTAAATTCAAAATCCATTTGCAATATTTGACGGGTTATTATATTTTTTATTCTTCGTCATTCCACAAATACACTTTTTTGTTTCCACTATCCCAAAACAAATGGTCAAAACGGCGGAAAAAATCCATACCAATGATATTTTTACTTCCTTTTCTAATACAAATATCTCGATATATTTCTGTGTCTATACTGACAGAATCAAAATAATATTTGGTAGTAGTAAAAGAACTATTATGACCGTAACTTGTTGTTTCTGAAGAATCAATTGGCATATAATTTTGAAACAGCAACGACAAATCAGAATCCGTTAAACACATATCCCAATCAACCATTCCCATATCCAACAAAATATTGTCATATACATTGTTGCCTATAACCAAATTAGTTAAAGGCTCTTTGGTTTTTGTATATGAAAAAGTGATATGTTTTTGTGGAATAATAGCTGTTTCGGAGACAGGTGTAATATTTACCGTATTATTATTGAAGTTAAAATGCCAATTGGCGGCAGATA
>JAFZUH010000005.1 GCA_017618435.1 Bacteroidales bacterium
ATGATAGCCCCTTCAATTTCTCTGACGTTTGAAACAATTCTACAAGCCAGATATTCAACAACTTCATCAGGAATATCTATACCGCTGCTATAACATTTGGAACGAATGATTTTTGTTCTTGTTTCCTTGTCCGGTGATTGCAAATCGGCAGCCAATCCCCATTTGAAACGGGACAACAATCTTTGGTCAAATTGTTGAATTTCAGCGGGAGATTTATCGGCAGTGATAATTATCTGCTTGTGTTTCTGATGAAAAGCATTGAATATTTGGAAAAACATCTCCTGAGTATGCACTTTTCCTGCCAAAAATTGAATGTCATCAATGATTAGCATATCCAACATTTGATAGAAATGGAAGAAATCATCAAGCGTATTGTCATTGGAGGCGTGTACGTATTGTCTTAAAAATGTAACAGAATCCACATAAAGCACCAATGCGTCAGGAAAATTAACTTTGGTTTCCAAACCTATAGCATGAGCCAAGTGAGTTTTGCCCAAACCTGAAGCCGAATAGATAAAAAACGGATTGAATGCAGTTGTCCCGATAGGATTTGTCGCAATAGAATAACCGGCGGCACGTGCCAAACGGTTACACTCCCCTTCTATAAAAGTATCAAAATTCAATTCTTTTTTTAATTGGGATTGTATGTTTATTTTCTTCAATCCGGGAACGACAAAAGGATTGATAATATCTTTTTCACCTTTTTTCTTGTTCAGATTTTCATCCAAAGGTATATTGATATTATTATCCATAGTACCAACTCTGGTTGGGGGCAATGTCATTGAAGAATTGGCCACCAAAATTTTGTATTCCAATTTTCCTTCAGGTCCCAACACACGATTGATGGCACTTTTGAGCAATTTCCAATAATTTCCTTCTATCCATTCGTGATAATACAAACTCGGCACTTGTATAGTAAGGATATGTTTGTCTAAAGAAATGGCTTTGATTGGAGAAAACCAAGTATTAAAACTTTCTTCTTCAATATTATCCTTTATAAACTTCAGGCATTCATTCCATGCTTCTTGTTCTGTCATTTCTTTTATGTGTGTTTCTATATGTTAATAAATTCAGTCAAAAAAATGTATTTTGAAATATTTTCATCAAATATAAATTTGATTATCAAATGTATAACAAAAAAATAAATTCATTTTTCTGACTATGCAAAGATACATACAAAAAGTTTAGAATAATTTTTTTTTACACTTGTTTTTTTCAAAAAAAAATGTAAATGAATTTATGTGATTTTTATAAGACACACTTAATCAAATGTTTGTACATTCCCCTTAAAGCAAGTTATTTTAAGTGTTGTAAAATAATTATGTTTTATTTTTGTTAAAAACTTTAGAAAGACACCTGCCTTTATTAATAGGTGGCAATTGCATTTTTTATGTTATCTTTGCAAATAAAAAAGAAACAAACCAATGTCAAAACAAACAATAGGTATTCCACGTGGCACACGTGATTTTATGCCACATGAAATGATATGCAGAAATTATATCTTTGATATTATCCGTTCTACATTTGAACAATTCGGATATTTACCCATAGAAACTCCTTCTATGGAAAATCTGTCCACTTTGATGGGCAAATATGGAGAAGAAGGCGACAGACTGGTGTTCAAAGTACTTAATTCCGGTGATTTCACACCCGACATCAACCTGAATGAGTCACCGGCAAAAATAGCCAGCCGTATATGTGAAAAAGGCTTGCGATACGATTTGACGGTGCCGTTCGCCCGTTTTGTAGTGCAACACCAAAGCGACTTGACATTTCCGTTCAAACGTTATCAAATGCAACCCGTATGGAGAGCCGACCGTCCACAAAAAGGCCGTTATCGTGAATTTTACCAGTGTGATGCGGATATTATCGGCAGCAATTCGTTGCTCAATGAGGTGGAACTCATTCACATGATTGATACCGTTTTCCATAAACTGAATATGGAAATCTGTATTCTGTTTAACAATAGAAAAATTCTTTCGGGCATAGCCCAATATATAGGCTATGAAGACAAGGTGGTTGATATTACCGTTGCCATTGACAAAATGGAAAAAATCGGGCTGGAAAAAGTATGTGAAGAACTGAAAGAAAAAGGCATAGACGAAACTGCCATACAAAAATTAACTCCCATTTTGTTGTTAAGCGGAAATAATTACGAAAAAATCAATACGTTAAAAGAAATACTGAAAGATTCTGATGCGGGCATCAAAGGTATTGAAGAATGTTTGACTGTTTTATCCTATATAGAAGACAAAAATTTATCTCCCCAATGTGAAGTGAAATTGGATTTGACTTTGGCACGTGGATTAAATTATTATACAGGAACAATTTTTGAGGTAAAATCAAAACAAGTTCCCATAGGCAGCATTACCGGCGGCGGCAGATATGACAACCTGACAGGTATTTTCGGTTTGGACAACATGTCCGGTGTCGGCATTAGTTTTGGCGTGGAACGTATTTATGATGTTTGGAAAGAATTGAATCAAAATCAGGAAGTGCAATCTCCCGTAAAAATCTTTTTTGTCAATTTCGGTGCCCAAGAAGAACGCTATTGTCTGCATGCCCTCAATACATTAAGGAAAAATGGTATCGGAGCAGAAATATATCCCGAAGCCGTCAAGTTGCAAAAACAAATAAAATATGCAGACAATAAGCATATTCCATTTGTCGTTTTGGCAGGTGAAAATGAAATAAACCAACAAAAATTCACCGTCAAAGATATGCAGGCTCACACACAAATGTTACTTTCTTTAGAAGAATTGTTAAATTTAGTGAACAAATAATATGAAAACGTACAAAATATTAAGAAAACCTTTGACATTCAAGGCTGTCTATGAAATAATCAGAGAGAACAAAAAATTGGAATTGTCTGCAGAGGCGATTTCAAAAATACAGCAATGTCGGGAATATCTTGACAATAAAGTCAAAAAAGACGCTACTCCCATATATGGTGTTACCACAGGTTTCGGGTCGTTGTGCAACACCAAAGTTTCCGAACAAGATTTGGAAAAACTGCAAGAAAATCTAATGAAAAGTCATGCTTGTGGCATTGGCGAAGAGGTGCCGCAAGAGATTGTCCGTTTGATGATGTTGTTGAAAATACAATCGCTCTCCTACGGACATTCGGGAGCACAAGTGGCAACGGTACAAAGGCTGATAGATTTGTATAATAACAGAATATATCCTATTGTATATCAACAAGGGTCGCTTGGAGCATCGGGCGATTTGGCACCATTGGCACATTTGTGTCTGCCTTTGATTGGCTTGGGCGAAGTTTATTTTCACGGCAAACGCTATGCGGCAGCCGACATCAATGCCAAATTCAAATTTGAACCGATAAAACTGAAATCCAAAGAAGGCTTGGCCTTGTTGAATGGCACGCAATTCATGTCGGCATACGGAGTTTGGCTGGTGTTGAAATCGGAGAAACTGTCTGTTTTGGCAGACCTTATTGGAGCCATCTCATTAGATGCTTTCAATGGCCGATTAGACCCTTTTATAGAACAAGTGCATGTGGTTCGCCCGCATTTGGGACAAATAGAAACGGCTAACAATATCAACCAATTTTTGGAAGGTTCGGAAATTGCCCGACAACCCAAAAAACAAGTGCAAGACCCCTACTCTTTCCGCTGTATGCCACAAGTACATGGGGCGAGCAAAGACGCAATAGATTATGTCAAATCAGTATTCGAAATAGAGATAAATTCCGTCACCGACAATCCTACTGTTTTTCCAAAAGAAGATTTGGTGATTTCCGCAGGCAATTTTCACGGACAACCCTTGGCTATCAGTCTGGATTTTTTGAGCATTGCCGTGGCCGAACTCGGAAATATTTCAGAACGAAGAGTTTATCAACTGATAGACGGCAAACACAATTTGCCTCCATTTTTGGTTGCCAACCCCGGACTTAATTCCGGATTTATGATACCCCAATATACGGCAGCATCAATTGTCAATCAAAACAAATCATTGACAATGCCCTGTTCCACCGACAGTATCATTTCTTCACAAGGACAAGAAGACCACGTGAGCATGGGTGCCAATGCTGCAACAAAATGTTTCAGAATTGTAGAAAATACAGAAAAACTGTTGGGCATAGAACTATTCAATGCCGCTCAGGCTTTGGAATTCAGAAAACCATTGAAATCATCTCCCTTGATTGAAAAAATTCTGGAAATGTACAGAACACAAGTGCCTTTTGTTGAAAACGATATGCTAATGTACGAAAACATGAAAACAAGTACGGAATTTATCCAATATTTGGAAGAATGGTTTGAATGTGAATAAACAAAACAATAATAACTAAACTCGTTGATATTTGCCGTTCAACGAGTTTTTTTCTAAAAAAATATGTGTTGCTATTCAGAAAAAATATTTTGACAAAAACAAATAACTTATGGATACGATAACCGCTCCCCAACTGCCCCAAAAGAAAGGCCGCTTCAAAAAAGTGATATTAGGTTTCATTTTAACCTTGTTTTTGCTATTGTTTCTTTTGATTGTTGTTGCCTTTGCTTTTGAAAGCAAGATTGCAGATTTGTTCCTGCAAAAGACTTATCAATTTACAACAACTGAAATCACACACAAAGACGTACATTTGAGTCTGTTGCGGAAGTTTCCTTCAGCCTCGTTGGAAATACAAGATTTGCACGCCAAAGGCAACCATAAAGACTTCATGCTATTGCAAGCCGAAAAGGTATTTTTGCAATTCAATGTGATGGATATTATCAAGGGCAACTATACCATTAAGAAAATAGAAATTGACAACGCTGTTTTCAATATGGTCTTAGACAAAAAAGGCAAAAACAATTGGGAGGTTTTTATCACCGAAGACACTGTGTCAGATGAAAATTTCCGTTTGGATATCAATGTCATCGAACTGAAAAATATCGACTACAGTTATATTGACCAACAATCCGATTTTGAATTTGCTTCCAGTATCAACCATTTGACAGCCAAAGGCAATTACGACAATCAAACTATTGCCGCCCATGTAAACACCAAACTTGCGGTAAAACACATCTTAACCGACAATGACACTATTGTCCGCCAACAAAATGTCAAATTCAATACCCAACTGCATCTGAATCTGAAAACAGATGTTTACCAAATCGAAAACAGCAATTTTGTGTTTGATTTTATGAAATGCAACATCGTTGCCAAACTGGCGGGTTGCGGGGCAAACGATTATCTGTTGGAAGCCCAATTTTCAACAGACAAAGCCAATATCGTAGCCATGACCAAGTTGTTGCCAGATAGCATAAAAATGCAAACAACCAACTATAAACCCAAAGGCAATTTGAGTTGTACCATTAATATTAAAGGATTGATTGGAGAAAAAAGCACCTGCAACATCAACGGAAAATATCAAATTGACAATATGAACATATCGAACATTCAAACCGACATATCGTTGAGCAAGATTAACGTGGAAGGCAGTTTTTCAACCCAAATACCCAACTACAAACCACACACACGTATAAATATCGATTATTTTACCGCCAACTTGAATCGCGGGAACATTAATGGAACCATAAAAATTGCCGACCTTGCCGCTCCTTCGGTGGATTTGAATGTGCAGGCAGAGTTGAAATTGCAGGATTGGCAAAATTTCATGCCCAAAACCTATATACACCAAGCCAGCGGATATGCCGAAATTGCCTTGGCATTCAAACACAAATTCCAAAACACTAAAAACATTTCCCCGTTGGAATTGAACCAATCGACCATACAAGGCTATGCCTTGTTCAAAAAAGTGGATTTCCAAATGAAAGAAAATGATTTCGCTTTTGAAAACTTGAACGGAAAATTCGTTTTTAACAACCAATATATTGAAGCCGAAAAAATAGAAGGAACCATCAAGGGCAACGATTTCGAACTCAACGGACGGATAGAAAATATTTTTCCCTATTTGCTGCAATCCAATCAGGATTTGAAAATTATTGCAAAACTAAATCTCAAACATTTCAACTTGGATAAGTTTCTGGTGGCTACTCAGACAGAAAACAGCAGAAAAAACACAGAAAAACAACAACTTACATTCCCGAAACAAATCTATTTTGATTTTAATTTTCATGCGGACAAAATCACCTATCAGAATTTTGAGACCAAAGCCACCTCCTGTCAAGCCATTTTGGCGAACAACACCTTGTTTCTGCACAATTTCACCGCTGATGCGTTTAAGGGCAATTTGCAAGCCAATGGAAAAATCGTTCAGAAAAATGAAAATGTGTTTGATATTTCCTGCCATGCCGACATGAAAAACATAGACATAGAACGTTTGTTTTATTCGTTTTCCGATTTTGGGCAAAAGGATTTGACTCATAAAAATCTGAAAGGCGTTGCTAATTGTACGGTCGATTTCAGTACGCAAATGCAGCAGGATTTGACCATCTTGGATAAAACATTGAAAACAAATGCCGCCATTGCAATCGAAAACGGCGAACTCAACAAGTTCAAGCCCTTGGAATCGCTGTCAAAGTTTATTTCGTTGAGCGAATTGAACAATATAAAATTCCAAAAATTAGCTACCACCATCAAAATTGCCAACCGAACCATTACCATTCCTGAAATTGACATCAGAAACACTGCCCTGAATCTGACCCTATCGGGTACCCACACCTTTGACCATGACATAGATTATCACGTTGTCGTTTCGTTACAAGAACTATTGTCCCAAAAATTCGCCAACAACAAAAAGAAACGCAAACAGAGAGAGGATTTCGGCGATGTAGTTGATGTCAATACAAGCGTTACCTATCTGTACATAAAAGCCGGCGGCAACTTGGACAATCCCAAATTCGGCTGGGATACACAATCGGCAAACCATGGTCTGAACAAGAAAATATCCGCCCAAAAGGAAGAAATCAAGCAGGCGAACACAAAAAAACAACAGAACTCCCCGACATCATCATACACCAAACCGACCTCACAAAAACATCCCGAATTGGAGTTGGACGAAGACTGGTAATTGGAATGTTGAAGGTTGAAGGTTAAAATTGAAAGTTGAAAGATTAGAAGTTGATACATGAAAACAATAAACGATTTAAGCATTGCAGAGATAAGTGATTTTTTGGTTGCCAACAACGAAAAATCTTTTCGTGCAAAACAGATATACCAATGGATTTGGCAAAAGAATGTAACCGACTTTGCTGCAATGACTAACCTGTCGGCGGCTTTGCGAAAAATTTTGGAAGCCAATTTTTCTATAAGAAGCATTCGTATTGAACAAGAATATGTCAGTCAAGACGGCACTCGCAAGTATATTTTGCGATTGTTCGACCAACAGCAGATAGAAATGGTTCTCATACCCTCCCAGCAGCGTACAACGGTATGCATTTCATCGCAAGTGGGCTGTTCATTAGGGTGCAAATTCTGTGCAACAGGCTCTATGGGGTTCAAAAGAAACCTCCATGCAGATGAAATCTATCAGCAGGTATTTTTGGCAAATGAACTGTCGCAACAGCATTATGGCACACATCTGTCAAATATTGTCCTAATGGGTATGGGAGAACCACTTTTAAACCTTGACAATGTAAGCAAAGCCATAGATATGATAACAGGCAAAGACGGAATGGAAATGTCGCCCAGCCGTATCACGCTTTCAACAGCCGGCATTCCTACCAAATTGTCCCGTTTGGCAGCATTGCAACCCAACATAGGATTGGCTGTATCATTGCATGCCGCTGACCCAACCAAACGGAAGACCATTATGCCTATTGCGAACACATATTCTATCGCTGAACTTGTCGCGGCTCTCAAAGACTATCACAAAACGACAAAACAACGTATAACCATTGAATATTTGTTGCTGAAAAACATCAACGACAGCCTTGATGACGCACAATTGTTGGCAAATCTGTGCAAGAATTTCCCCGTCAAGATAAATTTAATAAACTACAACTCACACCCTCACTCCGCATTCCAGCCAACAACCAAAGAACAGCAGGAAGCCTTTGCCGAATTGCTGGAAAGTAAAAACATGCTTGTCTATGTACGTCAAAGCAAGGGTCAAGACATTGCCGCCGCCTGCGGACAATTGGTCAACAAACGGCAAAACGGCAACAAATAATCTCTTTTTATACCGATACAAACAAAAACACCCTCACTTTACAGCGAGGGTGTTTTTGTTTTGCTTCCGAGAACCGCTTTTAATGGAATAATTTGAATATATCGTTTCCGAAAACAAATATCATCAATAGCAATAAGATTATCATTCCAACGGTCTGGGCGGCTTGTATAACTTTATCCGACACTTTCCGCCCTGTCAATAGTTCTATTAATGTAAAAATAGCGTGTCCTCCGTCCAAACCCGGTATCGGCAACACGTTCATAAAGGCCAAAATGATGGACAACAAACCTGTGATGTACCAAAATCTGCCCCAATTCCATACGTTGCCATATATTTGTGCAATGCCGATAGGTCCGGACAATGACGAGGCTTTTTCTTGTCCCGATAATAATTTGCCCAACCCTGAAATATTAAGCATTAAATTGTTCATGGCGTCTTTCCAACCATAGACAAACGACTGTCCGACAGAATAGGTTGCCAATTTGTAGTTTGGGGTAACACAAAAAACGCCCAACAAACCATTACTGTCCAAAGCTACGGTGGTTGTCAGTGTGTCATTGTCTCTCAAATATGTCAATTCGATATTTTTGTTGGCGAAATCAAGATGATATTCCTGCCAAGTGCCGTAACTTTCCATTTGAATATCATTCATTTTAATCAACCTGTCGCCTTTTTGGAGTTTGCCGTCAGTCAAATCAGGATTGACAACAGAATCTACGACAAAAGGAAAGTTCATCGGTTCCAAAAAGGTGTTCATGTGAGTCTTCATCGTATCATATATCCGTTCTCCCAACACAACAGCCACCGTTTTTCCGTCCCGTTCGACTTCAGCCATATTGCCCAATATCAAAGCGGGCTTAATATCGCTATATCGTTCGTAGGTTTTTCCGTCAATGGAGATGATTTTGTCGCCCGTTTCAAAACCCATGTTTTTGGCAGATTCAAAGGCGTACAAGCCGTCTGTAATTTCGGCGTTGGGAACATATTGTTTTTCGTAACAGCGTATAACCATAGCAAACAACAACACCCCCACAATCATATTGACAATAACGCCAGCCAAGACAATAATCAGACGTTGCCATGCGGGTTTAGAGCGAAACTCCCATGATTGAGGTTCAGTAGACAGATTTTCAACCGTCTGGGTTTCATCTATCATGCCTGCAATTTGGCAATAGCCTCCCAAAGGCAACCACCCTATACCATATTCGGTGTTGTCGGGATATTTCCGCCAATCATCATCGTCCA
>JAFZUH010000066.1 GCA_017618435.1 Bacteroidales bacterium
GGTATATCATTGACACAGAAAAAAATACCAAAATAAATGTGGGTTTTAAAGAACAATTGAACTTAACAGACTTAAAAAAACACATTCAAAACAATACCTTGGAAACAGTGTTGAATTTTATTCCCATACAAAAAGGTGATGCCTTTTATATTCCGGCTGGTCAAGTACATGCCATTTGCAAGGGGACACTTTTGGCGGAAATACAACAATGTGCCGATACCACATTCCGTTTGTACGACTATAACCGAAAAGACCAATCGGGACAACTACGTCCTTTGCATATAAAAGAAGCATTGGAAGCGATAAAATTTGACCAAAACACCAATGCTCCCATTGATTATCATTCCCACAAAAACACAAGTACGCAAATTGTCAGATGTCCTTATTTTGCCGTAAACACCATTGATTTTGACCATTGTGTAGAAAAAGTGTACGCAGAAATGGATTCGTTTGTCATCTATATTTGCTTGGAAGGCAAAGCCACTATTGGTTATGAAGATGATTATGAAGAAAAACAAGAATCAATCTCCCAAGGAGAATGTGTACTCATTCCAGCTTTGTTGGACAATATTTTATTGAACCCTCAACCACAATGCAAATTGTTGGAAGTATATATTCCCTAACCTTATATATATTTAAACAAAAAATTGCAAATGCGGAAAAAATATGATAATTTTGTAATTTACACTTGAGAAGTAGGACATCGGCTTTTAACTGCACTATATGTCTGATATTATAATGTATTTAAGTAAAACGCAACAACATGAAAATTGATTTTTTAGGAGCAATAGAAGAAGTTACAGGCAGCAAAGTACTCATAACTACTATAGACAATAAGAAAATACTATTGGATTGCGGCATGTATCAGGGCAAAGGTTTGGAAACCGACAGCATGAACAGAGATTTGGGTTTTGACCCTAAAGACATTGACATTTTACTCTTATCGCATGCCCACATTGACCATTCGGGATTGATACCTTATATTTGTAAAAACGGTTTCAGAGGACAAATTTATTGCACTCATGCAACAAGAGATTTATGTTCCATTATGTTGCCCGATGCCGGCAATATTCAAGAAAGTGATACCATAGACTTTAACAAAAAACGAGACCGTATAGGACTTCCTCAAGTTGAACCGTTGTACACAAGCAGAGACGCATTTGCTTCTTTAAGATATTTTGTAAGTATGCCAACCGACTTGGACATAAATATCACCAATGGTGTCAGCGTTTCCTTTACCAACACGGGACACATTTTGGGAGGTGCAGCCATTAATTTGACTTTTACAGAAAACGGAACACAAAAACGGCTTTGTTACACTGGCGATATTGGCAGGTATAACAAAAGATTGCTTTTAGACCCCAGCCCATTCCCTCAAGCCGATTATATCATCACGGAATCCACCTATGGCAACCGTTTGCACGAATCCATCAATTTGGCAGAAGAAAAATTGGCAAAAGTAGTACAAGATACTTGTGTCAAAAAACGTGGCAAATTATTAATTCCTTCATTTGCCATTGGCAGATGTCAAGAAATTATATATGCTCTCAACAATATCAAAAAAGCCAATCGCCTGCCCGATGTACCTATCTTCATTGACAGTCCATTAGCGGTTTCTGCAACAGATATTTTCCGATTGCATACCGAATGCTTCAAAGATGATATTTTGGACTTGATAAGAACACAAAAAGACCCATTCGGTTTTGACAATCTGTTTTATGTTCGCACCAAAGAAGATTCTAAAAAACTGAATACACACAACAGGCCTTGTATCATCATTTCCGCCTCAGGCATGATGGAAGCAGGTCGTATAAAACATCATTTGGCCAACAATATTGAAGACAAAAAAAATACAATTCTCGTAGTAGGATATTGTGCTCCAAAGACATTAGGGCGGAAAATAGCCTCAGGAGAACCTATAGTATCCATTTACGGCAACAAATACAAAGTGAATGCTGACATTGAAGAAATTGACGCACTGTCCGGACATGGCGACTACAAAGAAATGTATCAATATCTGTCTTGTCAAGACAAATCGAAAGTAAAAACTGTTTTCTTAATGCATGGCGAAATTGAAGCAAGAGAAACATACGGAAAATTTCTCTCCGAAAATGGTTTTAATGTACAACTTCCCAAATTTAAAGACAATATTTCTTTATAAAAAAAATATACAACC
>JAFZUH010000067.1 GCA_017618435.1 Bacteroidales bacterium
GAGAGAATCAATCAAGCAGTTACGTTTTTTGATGGCAAAAAACACCCTGTTTTTGCAGCGAACCGCAGTTTCAGCAAAATCCATATTGCCAATTTGTTCTTTTCCGTACTTCACTCCAAACCCTTTCTTCCGTTGTTTTTCCTACTGCTTTCTTTACTGCTATCATTCAGACAGCCAAGAACTTTTTAAGGTTACAAATATAATCATTTTTTTCTTATCCTGATGATTTATATCAAATTATTTTTCTCATATAGATTCCGAGAAACAAAAAGAGGAACCCTTAAGGACTCCTCTTTTATTTATTATCCTATAAAACACTACATTACCATGCAAATAAAGGACGGTTGCCCATCATTTCATTCACTTTCTTTCTGGTGTTTTCAATTAATGTTTCATTTTCCACATCGGACAAAATAGCGTCTATCATGCCCACAATTTCAGGCATAGCATCTTCTTTCAACCCACGAGTGGTAATAGCAGGTGTTCCGACACGGATACCTGAAGTTTGGAATGGGCTGCGGGAATCAAAAGGCACCATGTTTTTGTTGATAGTAATATCAGCACGTACCAAAGTATTCTCGGCAACCTTACCTGTCAAATCAGGGAATTTAGGACGAAGGTCTATCAACATCAAGTGATTGTCCGTACCGTCAGAGATAACTTTGTATCCTCTTTTTACAAATTCAGCAGCCATAGTGGAAGCATTTATTCTCACCTGTTTGATATATTCTTTATAAGCAGGAGTCAAGGCTTCACCAAAGGCTACTGCTTTAGCGGCAATAACGTGTTCAAGAGGACCACCTTGAATACCGGGGAATACGGCACTATCCAACAAAGCGGACATTTTTTTGATTTCTCCCTTAGGTGTTTTTTTGCCCCATGGATTGTCAAAATCTTCACCCATCATAATCATACCGCCACGAGGTCCACGCAAAGTTTTGTGTGTGGTAGTTGTAACTATATGACAATATTTTACGGCGTTATTCAATTCACCAACGGCAATCAAACCGGCGGGGTGGGAAATATCGGCCAAAAGAATAGCCCCTATTTCATCAGCGATTTTACGCATTCTTACCCAATCCCATTCTCTGGAATAAGCAGAAGCACCACCGATAATCAATCTTGGTTTTTCCCTTTTTGCCACTTCTTCCATCATATCATAGTCAATGGTACCGGTTTCTTCTTTTACACCGTAAGCCACCTGACGATAATAGGTTCCGGAAATGTTTACAGGAGAACCGTGAGAAAGGTGTCCGCCATGATTAAGGTCTAAACCCATAAAAGTATCACCGGGTTGCAAACAAGCAAAAAACACAGCCATGTTTGCCTGAGCACCGCTATGGGGTTGAACATTAGCCCAACAAGCCCCGAACAATTGTTTTGCTCTATCAATAGCAATTTGTTCACTTTGGTCAACAATCTGACAACCGCCATAATAACGTTTTCCCGGATAACCTTCAGCATATTTGTTGGTCATCACACTGCCCATGGCTTCCATTACTTGCGGACTAACAAAATTTTCTGATGCAATCAATTCAATACCATGAGTTTGACGTGCTCTTTCTTTTTCGATAAGTTCAAAAATCTGTGTATCTCTTTCCATTTTTAGAAATTTTTATTTAGAATAGAATAATTTTATACTTTTTTTGCAAAGATAGCACAAAAAAATCAATTAATACTTAAAAAGCAAATATCTCATTAAAAAATTTTTAACCAAAAAAAGGGTTGTCAGTAAAAGACAACCCAGTCATGAAAATAAGATTTTTATACCCTTCTTACAAAGTATGATATGGTTTTACGATTTCCATACCAATTTTTATCGCTCTTTCGTTTTCCGGAATAAGTTTGTGATGACGTTCCGGCAATGATTTTTGCAAACCTTTGTGAATAAATTCATCAGTAACAATAGGTTTGTATTTCAAAAATCCGCCAAGAACAATCATATTGAACAATTTAGCGATACCGATTTCAGCAGCCTTGTCTGTTGCTGCAATTTGATAAATATTAATGTCTTTTCTAGTCGGGTGATGGGTAATACCATTGGGGTCATACAAAAGCATACCTCCCGGTTTTACGGCATTTTCAAATTTATCCAAAGATTGTTGGTTCAAGATGATAGCGGTATCGAATTGGTTAATAATAGGAGAACTGATACGTTCATCGCTGATAATTACCGATACATTGGCAGTACCACCACGCATTTCTGGGCCATAAGAAGGCATCCAACTTACTTCTTTATCTTGCATTACACCAGAATAAGCAAGAATTTTACCCATAGAAAGTACACCTTGTCCACCAAAGCCTGCTATGATTATTTCTTCTGTCATGATTTTACAATTTAAATTATTTATTAACTACAGTTAAAGGATGATCTACTACTATACGATTGATATCCACATTTTCCACAATTTGTCCATTTACTTTGATATCACCGATAGGATAGTTAGGGAACATATTTTCCTCCATCCATTGATTTGCTTGTACAGGAGTCATTTTCCAACCAGAATTGCAAGAAGACACTATTTCCACGAAAGAAAGCCCTTTTTGTAATTTTTGGTTTTCAAAAGCCTGCTTAACTGCTGCTTTAGCCTTGCGAACAGCCGCCGGAGTATGTACACTTTGACGAGTAACATAATATGTACCCGGCAAAGTTGCCAACAACTCAGTTATACGCAAAGGATAACCGTTGAGAGCCACATTACGTCCGTAAGGAGTGGTAGCCGATTTCATACCCACCAATGTGGTAGGAGCCATTTGACCACCAGTCATACCATAAATACCGTTGTTCACAAAAATCATAGTGATATTTTCACCACGATTGCAAGCGTGTATGGTTTCAGCCGTACCGATAGCAGCCAAGTCACCATCACCTTGATAGGTGAAAACAAAGCAATCCGGATTCAAACGTTTTGCTGCAGTTGCCAAAGCAGGAGCACGTCCGTGTGCTGCTTCTTGGAAATCCACATCAAAATAATTATATGCCAATACGGAGCAGCCAACAGGTGCCACACCTATGGTTTTATCTTGAATGCCAAGTTCGTCTATCACTTCGGCAACAATACGATGTGCTGTACCGTGACCGCAACCGGGGCAATAATGCATAATAGCATCTGTCAGCACTTTTGTTTTGGTATAAACCAAATTTTCGGGTTTTACTATATCTAAATTTGCCATGATGTCTCCTTATTTTATAATTTTAGTTTCTAATGCTTCCAATACTTCTGTAGGAGTAGGGATAATTCCACCAAAACGACCGAAATGTTCTACCGGCAACTTGCATTCTGTAGCCAATTTTACATCTTGTATCATTTGACCTGCACTCATCTCTACGGTTAAAATACCCTTTACTTTTTGAGCAACGGCTTTTAACTGTTGTGTAGGGAACGGGAATAAGGTAATCAAACGGAACAAACCTACTTTAATACCTTTTTCGCGAGCCATTTGCATTGCTTTCATGGAAATACGAGCCGAAGAACCGTATGCTACGATAATATAATCGGCATCTTCGCAATTAAGTGTTTCATAACGCACTTCTTTTGCTTCCATTTCTCTGTATTTGGCTTGCAATTTATGATTGAACACTTCTTGTTTTGCAGAATCCAACTCCAAAGAGGTGATGATATTGTGCCCGCGTGTAGCCGGTTTTCCCCAAGTACCCCAAGGAGCATTTTTTCTGCGTTCTTCTTCAGTCCAACGAGGCATATAGTCGCGAGTGTATAATTTTTCCATACATTGACCTATTGCACCGTCTGAAAGAATTAACACCGGATTGCGATATTTAAATGCAATATCCCATGCATCAAAAACGAAATCGTACATTTCCTGAACCGATGCCGGAGCCAAAGTATATAATTGATAATCACCATGACCGCCACCTTTTACCGATTGGAAATAATCGGATTGGGAAGGTTGAATGGTACCCAAGCCGGGACCTCCACGCATAACATTCACTATCAAACACGGTATTTCTGCACCGGCCAAATAAGTCAAACCTTCTTGCATTAAACTAATACCGGGAGAAGATGATGATGTTGCAACTTTTTTACCTGTTGCCGCTCCTCCATATACCATATTAATGGAAGCCATTTCACTTTCTGCCTGAAGCACCGTCATTCCGGTTGTTTCCCAAGGTTTTTCGGCCATTAACGTTTCCATCACTTCTGATTGCGGGGTAATAGGATAACCGAAATAACCATCCGTACCGCTGGCAATCATTGCATGGGCAATTGCTTCATTACCCTTCATTAACTTTAATTCTTTTGCCATTTTATGTAACTGTTTTACTGTTATTACTTTTCTCTATAGACAGATATTACTCCGTCCGGACATATTAATGCACAATTTGCACAACCTACACATGCATCACTTTGCATTTCAAGGTAATTATAACCTTTTCCATTTACTTTTTTGGATAAACTGATAACGTTAAGTTTACACGCAGTAATACAAACGCCACAGCCTTTACATCTTTCTGTGTCAATTACTAATGTTCCTCTTGCCATTATTATCTGATTTTTAGTTTATTATATTATATTTTATATCTTCTCTATGAGATTACGAAATTAGCATTTTTTTCAATATCACTATTTTTTTTTTTATTTTTTTCAAAAAAATAGAATCATTCCAAATTTTCTCCGAGTAAAAAACAAAAAAATTTCTGTTGGGGGATATTTTTTCTTTATAATGGTTCCTATTTATTAAAAATATAATGTTGAAAAATATTATTTTTTTTTCATTAAAGGACAATGTTGTTTTTTACCTTTGTAAGAATTTTATTGATTTATTTTCAAATGAGCATGATACCTATTGAAAAACAAATTAAATTTTTAACAATCAGCATTTTATTGTTAAAATTCACGCTTGGGTTATCTCAACAAACCCAAAAATACCACAGTCCGGAACATGAGTTTTTACGGGCAAAAGAAATGTTTCAAATGGAACAATACGAGTCTTCAAAAAGTTTGTTCAAAAGCGTTTATGACCAAATTGACAAAAAATTTGACCCGAAAAAACAAGAAGCCTTGTATTATCAGACACTTTGTGCCTCCATTCTTTGTCATGACGATGCGGAACAATTGGCATATTTTTTCGCTTCGGAATATCCGCAATATATGAACATCAAACGCATTTGGTTTCATTTGGGCGAATATTTATTTATGTCGAAACAATACAAAAAGGCGTTGAATGAATTTCAAAAAGTTGATGAACGCATTTTAACGCCCGAAGAACAAATTGCCTACAAATTCAAACTCGGATATTGCTATTTTTCAGAAAATCAATATGAACAAGCCAAACCCTTGTTGGCAGAGGTAATGCAAACGGAAAATATCTATCAAAACAAAGCCACTTTTTACTATTCCCACATTCTTTATACAGAACACAGTTACAATGCGGCCTTGGTCGGTTTTGAAAAACTAAAAAATGCAGAAACATATTCCGCCATTGTTCCCTATTATATTGCCCATATCTATTTTGCCATTGGCAGATATGAAGATATTATTGCCCAAAAAGATATGCTCATTGCCAAAAGCACCGCCAAACGGTTGCCTGAAATAAATGGTATTGTTGCCCAATCTTATTACCAACTGCGGGATTTTGAATCGGCTATTCCGTATTTTGAAAATTATATCAAAAGCAACAAAAACCCAATAAACGATGAAATCTATTATATGTTGGGCTATTGCTACTACCATTCCCACCAGTATGACAACGCAATAGAACAACTGACACGTTCCATCAGACAAAACGACAGTCTCAACCAGTATGCCTATTTTACCTTGGCCGATTGTTATCTTCAAACACAACAAAAGGAATTTGCCTCACGTTCGTTTTTGTCAGCACACGAAAACGGCAACAACAAACTTATTGCCGAAGAAGCCCTGTACAATTATGCCAAACTACAATATGAACTTTCTTCCAATCCTTTTGTAGGTGCTATCAGTGCTTTTGAAAAATATTTGAACGATTACCCTAACTCCAACCGCAAAAACGAAGCAGAACAATTTTTATCAACCATATATCTAACAACCAAAAACTATAAAGCCGCATTGGCATCGTTGGAAAAAATTAAGAACAAAAGCACAACTCTGTTAAAAGCCTACCAACGTGTGGCTTATTTCAGAGGCTTGGAAATGTTTAACAACAATAATTTTGCCGAAGCAAAAAAATATTTGGACATTGCCATCAATAACAACTACGATGAACAAATATATGCCCAATCCTTATTTTGGACAGCAGAAATTGCTTATCAAAACAAAAATTACGAACAAAGTGTTCATACCTACAATTTATTTCACAATGTATCGGCAGCAAAAAATGTAGAAGAATACCCAATGAGTTTTTACAATGCCGGATATGCTGATTTTAAACTTAAACGCTATAAATCAGCATTATCAAAATTTTGTCAATTTGAAAATCTGCAACAAAATATCACGGACAAAAAAATTATCGCCGATGCCTACAACCGCATTGGAGACTGCTATTTTATGCAATCAAACTTAGAACAAGCCAAAGCCTATTATAACAAAACCATCAATTTGAACACTTATGATGTTGATTATGCGTTGTTCCAAAAAGCACAATCGGAAGGCGGATTGCGGCAATACAACGAAAAAACACAAACAATGAATCAATTGACCCAACAATATCCGCAATCTTCATACGTTGGCGATGCCGAATACGAAATTGCCAACACTTATCTTACTACCAATAGAAACACAGAAGCCCTAAACGCTTATGCCAATTTCGTTCAAAAACACCCCAAACATCCGCTTGTAAAAGAAGCCTATTTGAAAATGGGTTCCATTTATTATAATACCGAACAAGATGATGAAGCCTTGAAAATATACAAAACACTTGTGGAAAAATATCCCAACACCGATGAGGCTTCCAGAGCACTCAAAAGTATAGAAAACATTTATATCGCCTCTGGAAACGTTGATGATTTCTTTGCCTACGTAAAACAAGTTTCTTCCGAAAAAATAACCGTCTCATACCAAGACTCCATTACTTATAATGTTGCCTCTGAAAAATATTTCAACAAAAATTATATTGAAGCGGAAAAAGGTTTTACAAAATATCTTGAAAAATTCCCCAATGGTGTCTTTAGCGAAAAAGCACATTTTTACAAAGGCGAATGTGCCATGAGAAGAAACGATTTTGCCCAAGCATTGCCCGCATACGAATATGTTATTGCCAATGGAAAGGACGATGAACTGGTTCAAACATCTTTGTACAAAGCCGCATTTATACTATGTCAGGACAGCAATTTCAGCAAAGCCCAAACCTATTACAATACATTATTGTCAAAAACGGTGTTGCCATCTTATAAATTAAACTCAATTATGGGACTGACCAAATGTGCGTTTTTTGAAAAGGATTATCCCAAAACCATTGAATACGGTCAAATGCTGATAGCCGATGACAAAACAGAAACTTCGCAAAGACAAGAAGCCAGATTGTTGGTTGCCCGCAGTGCTATGATGTCAGACAATTTTGCTTTGGCCAAACAACAATACAGCATTTTGTCCCAAGAAAACAAATCAGAAGCGGTTTCAGAAGCCTTGTACCAATTGGCGTTTATAGAATACAAAGGCGGAGATTTGGACAAAGCCGAAAAACAAATTTTCAACATGTTAGTCAATATCACTGACGATTACTGGTTGGCAAAATCCTATATTTTGCTCGGCGATATTTATTTGGACAAAGGCAATAGTTTTCAGGCAAAACATACTTATTTGAGTATTATGGAAAATTATGACGGTGAAGAGCTGAAAAATGAGGCGACACTGAAATATCAGAAAATTATTGACCAAGAAAACAAAGAAAAGGAAAAAGAAACAACAAACGATGAAGAATAACCCTATAAAAAGAAATATCATGAACAGACAAAGAATTATATATTTGTTGGCAACAGTTGCTTTAATATGCGGGGTTTGCAAAAATAGTTCAGCACAATCCCAATACGATGTTATTGTAGGGTCAAATTTCAGCCCGACAATCAAAGACGCTCAAGAAAAGATAATGCAAAAAGCACAAATAAAAGATACAACAACGATAGACAAAAGTATCTCTTATCAAGTTACGCCGCCTGCATACATGTATTTGCTAAGCCCCGAACCTATCAATGCTCCCAAAATAGGTCGGGACCAAATAACCAGATTATATAGAAATTATATCAAATTCGGTGTGGGAAACTATTGGACACCCTATTTGGATTTTCAAGCAGGCAGTCTCCGTTCTTCAAAATACGCATTTGGGGTCGGGGTGTTTCATCATTCTTCTTGGGGAAAAATAAAAGGCTATGCTCCGGCAAGTTTCAGTGATACAAGAATTAACGTGCATGGACAAAAGTTTTTCAAAAACTACATTTTAGAAGGTGAAATCGGATATTCCCATCTCCTTGTCCACAA
>JAFZUH010000006.1 GCA_017618435.1 Bacteroidales bacterium
CGTTTTAAATATGCTTGTGCGTCATCATTTATATAGCCCGGCAAATTGTTAAAAGTTGTTGTGCCGTCGCCTATTTTTAAAATCTTTTTATCGGTAATAAAACCGGGCTCGCCGTCTGCCAAAACCGGATTTTTAGTTGCCCAGTTTGCTGCCGTATCTCGTCTTAATTTTATTGTTGTCATTTTACTGCTCCTTTATTTTTTTAAATTACTAATACTTTTGTTTTACGCTTGCATATCGTTAATAATTTGGCGATATTCATTTGCTTTTTGTTCTGACGCCTTGTATTTTTCATAAACCGGCATTGATAAATTTGGGTTTAATTCTTTTAATTTTGCCGCAACCTCAAATGCAACTTTTCTGCCGGTGTAATCCATTTGAACAAGCAAGTTTTCCATTTCACTTATTTTTGCTTGTTTTTCTTCATCTGTCATTTCAACATTGTTGTTTTCTTGTTCTGCCATTTTTTTGCTCCTTTTGTTAATTTTTACTACTTATAAAATTTTTTGTTTATGCACCGCCGCCGTTAATGGTTGTTTCAACGTTTGTTATGCGTGTGCTTAAACTTGTTATTGAATTAGATAAACCGGTAATACTTGTTTGTATTTCACCGATTGTTGTTTGTATGCTGCTAATTGTATTTTGTATTTGCGTAATTTTATTATTAACTGTTGTAATATTTGTTTCATTTGTGCCGCAACGTTCTGCCACGGCGTCAATATCATCTTGCAAATCCGATATGCCGGCAATATCTACATAAATATCAATGCTTGTTAAATGGCTTGTTTTTGCATTGTCGCCGTCAACAACGTCGTTTGCGTCAAATTCTGCCTCGCTGTCCCCGCCGTCAAACATATCAACGGCACTATATACCGAGTACACATTGCCGCCGTCAATTGAATTAAACAAATATGCGGATGTGGATTGAAAACTGCTTAATTCTGCCGCTATGGTTTCACAAATATCGGTATAGTATTGCCCGGTTAATTCTACCGTGTTAATTGCTGTTTGTTTTTCGCTCTCTATGTTTTCAATAATTACCGTTTCTTGTGTGTCAAGCGTTACAAGTGCTTGTTCTAATGTTTGATTTATAGAACCTACCGTAACAATAGGGGTTAAACTTGTAAATGCCGTAATGCCGTCCCCTATTCTTAAAATGCGGGTGTCTGTTTCAAACCCCGGCTCGCTATCTGCTAAAACCGGGTTTACGGACGCCCATTCTGCCGCCGTGCCACGGCGTAATTGTATCCTTGTTGCCATGTTATCCCCCTATGATTTAATCCATATTGCAATATAGTTTGCACGGGCTGCCGCTCTTTGTTCACTTGAATAAACAGTTACGGTAATATTTGATGAATTGATAGAATACGTACAATAAGTTGAGTCGTTGCCGTCAACATCACCGCTATAATGTACCCTTTCAATTGACGGCAAAAACCCCGCCAAATCATTCATTGTAAAACCCGACGGCGGTGATATTGTGCCGCCATTACTTACAAAACCGGATGTAATTTTAATAAAGTTTTTAAACGCCGTTTTAACAAATGCCGTACTTGCAATTTGCGTATTATTTGTGCCGGCTGCTGCTGTTGGTGCTACCGGTGTGCCTGTTAGTACCGGTGAATTAAGTGTTACATTACTAAATACTCCCGCTGCACTTATTTTTGCTATCAATTTCCAATAATCAGTATTGCTTAATGTTGCACTGTTATCGTCTTGCAATGACTGATAAACATTGATTACATTATTATAAACATTTATTGCAATACGGTTTTTCTTATATGTTGACGTTGCCGCCCATAACAACGGGGCAATATTACCTAATGCCGATAAAAATTGTTTTGATGTTGAACCGTTTTCCAACGAGCCGTTTGGTTGCACGCCCGCTTGCTGCAAAATTTGGTATAAAGCATAATACAAATCCTGCATGTGTTCTGCTTTTATTTCTGTACCGTCTTGACTGCCGGCACTACTTTCGTTTTTAAATGAACCATAGGGCAAATCGCTTGTGCCGCTATTACTTTGTTCATAGGACTCCAATTTTTTCATATATATTTAACCTCCCTGGATTACCTTTAAATGCTGCTGCCTTTGTTTAACCATTCAAACCAATCGGTTGTAAACGGTGTGCCGCCGTCTATGCCGTCATCAAATTCCGTTGTATTATAAAATCTGTTATCAACAATTGCCCGTTCTGCTATTTCACAAATTGCAACCGTGTGCATTGCTTTTAACTTTAATACAAGTTCTGTTATATAATCCCATTCATTTTCGTTTGGGTTAAAATACCCTTTTATGTAAAATAAGTTTTTACCATTAACAAGTTGTACCGGGTCATAATTTATGCCGCAAATATCTAAAAAACCATTTGAAATAACTTTTGTTGCGTGTGCACCGTATTGTGTTTGCTTGCCGTCAACAACACCGCCATACATTGAATTACCATAGGATACACCCTCGCCTAAATCAATATCGGCAATATCACAATTTTCAATGATTTTTATTTTAAACCCGGCTTTTAAAAGTGCATCCTCTAATGTTTTATAATTAAGATTGCCCGATAACATTTGCCATTCAATTTCGATATTGTTGGCACGTTCTGTTAAAGTGCTTGCAACTCTTTTTATACCAAATAATTTTTCGTCATTTAATATATTTTCTATGTTTGTGTAAAAACTTTGAAAATGGATATATTGTAAATTTCTGATATAATCAAAAACATCTTTTAAGGGTGAAATTAAAACCTCGTAAAAATCTTGCATAAATTCAGACGGGTGAATCCATGCACGCCCTTTGCCTAATAGTTTTGAAAACGTCTTTATTAACATAATGCACCTATAATGTTACGCTTGCACCGTTTATGGTTAAACTTGATAAGTACGCCAAACAACCAACGCCGAGTGTTTCTTCACTTATGACATCACCGTCGGCATTTCTTAATTCAAAAGTTGTAATTGTTGCATCGCCTATAACCTCATTAACCTGTGCAGCGAGGTTTAAACTGTTAATTTTTGCATTTGATGAACTATAACCCAAAACTTTAATGTGCGGGCGTTTTTTATCTAATGCGTCAATTAAAACTTCTTTTATTGTGTTGTTGTATGATATATCCGTTAAACCTAAAATATTAACAGAATAACCGGTATAATTCGGGGGCAATAAATGCACTGTTGCCGTCATAGGGCGGCGGTCGTGTTCACCCTCTGCCGAGCCCTCAATAGCATTTGCAACCGCCAAAAATTGTCCCGAGCCGGAAAAATCCGTAAAAACACCGTTTACCCAAGACGGGAACGGATTAGGCGTTATACTGCCTGTTGGTGTACGTTGGTTGCCACTGCCTTGTGCAACCAAATAAAGTGTTGCCGTACCCTCATTTAAAGTATATGGCAACACGTCAACAATGCCCGGTACTTCACTTGCCCAGTTGTAATAATCTAATGGCGAGCCGCCTTGCGATTTATTTCTGTATTTACGTAATACCCTTTTGCGATATTCTTCAACATCTTCATCACTTGAACCCTCAATTGACACGGACGCAATTGTTGCCGTTGCGGGTATGCCGTCAACCGGGTTTGCTATATTTAAAACAGTACCGACTGGTAAATTACCCGCAATGCCGGGGGTTGTGCATACCGCCGTTGCGTTAATTGTACCGTTTTCATTTGCCGTTTGTGAAATTGTTTTATAAATTAAACCGCTTGCCAAATCTTTATAAACCGTGCCGCTTGCCAAATAATCTGCCGTAACATTTGTTAAAGTAATAATAATGTTTGTTGTTTTCCCCTCTAAAAAATCAACCCCTATTAAATCACCCCACATTTTTAATGCCGGCAATTCTGCCGATTGTGCAAAACATTGTTTGTATATCCATGCAGCCATACGCCAAATTAAACTTGCAACCGCTGCAATTGCATAACCTATGCTTTTTACACATGCTTTTTCTAACAATGGCGTGCTATCACCATATTTATTACGAAATGTTGTATATTTTGCCATAAAATCATCATAAATTTCTTTTATGGTTTTTACTGTATAATTTGCCACATTAAACCTCCAACCGCTATTTTTTAACTAAAACCGCTTTTTGATTTTCCCAAATTATCCCATATAAAAATGAGTTGCCGTCGGGCTCTGTAATGGTAATATCAACGTTAATTTTTTCATCTGTATTACCGTATGCCGTAACACTTACATCATCTGCAATGCCTGTTTCAATAAACCACTTTAATGCGTTTTTTGCTGCCGTTTCAACATTTTTTAAATTCTGGCGGGTAATAGGTTGATTAAAAGCAATTTCAAATTCATTTGTTGTTTCAAAATTTTCATAGACGTTATAAAACGTATCGCCGTTAAACAATGATAAATAAATAGATGTATTAAATGTATCGTCGCTTTTAATATCACCGCCGCTTAATTCTATTTCACCACCGTCGCCGGTATCGTTTAATAAAATTTCCACTACGTACCCCCTGTCGCTATGCCTTTTTTAAATTTTGGTTTATCTAAAACGCCGTCTTTACCGTCTGCCGCTTCGATATGACTTGCACTTAAATTACCGGTAATATCGGTGTCGCCGGTTACACTCATTGTGCCGGTGTGTTGCCATGCACCACTGCTAACAACGTTTTCAAATTCTAATTGCAATGTGCCGCCATTTAAAATAATTGTGCCGTCATTTTTAAGGTGTAACGTTGCAATAACATTTTGCCCGGCTGCGTCTGTTGCATATAATCTTTTTTCGCCGGGGGCTGCCGTACGTTCTACACAATCCCGCCAAGCAAATGCAACACCATTATTTGCCGTGTTGCCTATTGTGCCCGCCAAACCCTCAACGTTTGCCGGGGGATTATAGTCATCACCGCCGCTATGAAATTGCACCACATTTGTTGTTTGTTTTGCAAATAATCTGACTTTAAAAAAGCGATTAAATAAATCACTATTTTTAAATGTTTCAAGTATTTTTGATTTCATTAACACAACGGTAACTCCTCCGGCATTTCAAACGTGTATTTGCACGGCAACACCATTTTTAATATTGTCATATCGGGGTGTTTACGTTCTACGCTTTCAATAATAAAATTCATTTCATTATCAATTTTTATTTTAGGGTTTTTAACAACCGCAAAATCCCCGGATTTTACATTTATGTTTTCACTTATTTCGGCATTTACGGTAAAATGGTTGCCAATATTTATACACGCTTGCAATTGTGCTGCCGTTTTTAAATCAAGGGCATTAAAATCGTTTGAATTATACCTTTTTGTTATCGGTAAAGGTAACGGCGTTGTTATTATTGCGGTATCTGTTTGCGGGTATTGTGTGTTAGTTTCATAATACCTTGCAAGTCCTACCGTAACAAAATTGCTTTTAATTTTCTTTATGCCTAAACATTCACCGTCCACAAGGTTTATTTTTTCTTGCGTTTGTGCATTGTATCTGCCAACAAATAAACCGTCGCCGGTATCTGTTAATATTAGCCCCCTGGAGTTGCAAATTCTTTGCATAAAACCCCATGCGGTGTCGTCAATTTTTGCCGTAAATGATGTGCCTATTTCATTTGTAAAAATTTCATTTAATTCGTTTTCATCTGAAAAACTTATTTTTTGGTTATACCAACCGGCAACCTCGGTTAAAATTTCTTTTATTGACAACCCGCCAAATTCAAGCGGGTATGCAATGTTTGTTTCGGCTAAAATACCGGCGTGCGATTTTATTTCAACTTGCAGCCAGTTTAAATTATTATCTAAATTTGAAACAATATTTGCAACACGTCCACGTAAAAATTTATCTTTTTCATCATATATAATAACTTCATCGCCAAAATTAAAATTATAATCAACGCCGGTTTTATTAAAAATAAAAACCGCACCTTTTACGGCTTGCATTGCGTCATAAAGTGTATATTCTGAAAAATCATTATATAAATTATCACCGGATTGAATATATACTTGCCCTGTTATGCCGGCTGCGTCTGTTTCATCTTCACATGCTAAAACATTGCCGCCGTCAATATTATTATTCATTTTAGAAATGTTGCCCGCTTTTTCGGGTGTACCATATACACGGCGGGCAACATCATCCCAAGACTCCCCCGGTTTTTTAGTTAATTTTTTATACATAAATTTTAACCTCGCTGCCACGTTGCAGCAAAAACATTTGTTTATCAATAAAACCGTTTGTTGTTATTAAATAATCAATTGTGCCGTCGGGATCTGTGTAAAAATCATCTGTATAATTTTCATAAGCCAAATCCACAACGGTTTTA
>JAFZUH010000068.1 GCA_017618435.1 Bacteroidales bacterium
CGGATGGCGTGTGTATGAGGGTGATTTGAAATTGAAACACAGAATCCGCAAAATGGGTCATTCTTTCCGTAATTCGTTTAAGCCGAATATGAAATAATTGTTGTACTTTTGCATCGTCAAATTTAAATCTCATACAAGATGAAAAGAATCGGTTTATTCCTGTTAAAGAACAACATCCATCTGATGACGCTTGTGTTCGCGGGCTTCGCGGTTTGGACAATTTGCAACTGGTCGGCGGTGACGCTCGTGCAGAAACTGGTGATGGGCATGTTTGTCTTGATTGTTGTACACGAGTACGAAGAGACGCTGTCGAAACCGGGATTGATGGATATGTTCGGTCCCATTGTCGGCATTGACCATCACGCGCTCACGCCTGGCAAGTCGCACCTTGCCCAGGCTGTTTACATCGTTGTGCTGTTTGCCCTCGCGATGCTGTTCCCGCAGCAGATGTGGCTGGTGCTGCCGGTGTTCATCCTCGGCATCTTCGAGGGCTTTGTACACACGATGGGCACGTTCATTTTCCACCTGAAGAAACCCTCGGCGGGATGGTACACCGCCATACTGATGTGCGCCTTCAGTATCTGGGCGCTCGTCTGCATCGGGCGACACATAGAATACGACGGCATCCAGTGGCTCTGGGCTTCACTTTACTATGTGGTGACTTTCGCACTGCTCGAGGTGTGGTTCCAACACCTTATCGGCAGCAGCCTTCCGCATTTTGCCAAGAGTATGCGGGCATTTGTGTTCGGAAAATAGGCTATGTGCAATAATGGAAACAACAAACACAGACAATGAAGATACTTTATTTCAGTGCAACCGTCACCATGGAAGTGCGTGCCGATGGTGCAACGCTCATTTTTGACATCCCCGGCGATAACATAATAATTGAAAATAAATAAATATATCCGTGCAGAATTGATAATACGGATAATTTTTGTACTTTTGCACACATAAACTATTGATTATATATTTTCTGTTATGGCAACAAAAAAATATCCGTTGGGAATTGCTTTCGGCGGCGGAGGGGCAAAAGCCGCCGCCCATTGCGGTGCGCTTCAGGCGATGAAGGAATACGGAATCAAACCGGATGTCGTGTCCGGCACCAGCGCAGGCGCCTTGGCTGCGGTGCTCTATTCGTCAGGATTCTCTCCCAAACAGATTATTGAAATCTTTCAGGGACTGAATTTCTTCAGGGACATTGTCACACCAAGTTTGCCGCAGGGAGGACTTTTCGATTCGCGTCCCTTGCTGGAACTGATACAAAACAAGCTGCCTTACAGACGTCTGGACGATTTGCCCGTGCCGACCTGCATAGTGGCGTCCGACATGGAACACGGGGTGGCAAAGGTGTTCACCAAAGGGGAAATCGCCCCCCGTGTGGTGGCCTCATGCTCCATTCCTGTCATCTTCCGGCCGGTGTGCATCAACGGGGTGCATTACGTTGATGGCGGCGTGTTCCAAAATCTGCCCGTGTCGGCTATCCGGCAGAAATGTGACAAGGTAATTGCCCTCAACCTCATCCGTTTGGAGGAGGAAAAATACAGGAACAATCTTGTTTCGGTGGCATATCGCGCTTTTATGATGATGATGGTCGCCAACGTGCCCGATGCCGCCGCCCAATCCGATCTCTTTATAGAGCTTGACACCTGCGGATGCATGGTTTATGACATTTCCAAGATTGAAGAATTGTTTTTCCGGGGTTATGACAGCACGGTGAAAGTGTTGGAAGAGAACGGCTATAGTCGTGTTCTGCCTAAAGAGGACATCGTATTTCCGAAGAATACGCGCAAGAAAAACAGTGGGAACATCCCCGAAGAAGTATTCCGCATTGCCTTGGAAAAAGGTTTGGCGGCCGTCAACGCGATAAGAGGTAAATAACCGTCCCAAACCTTAGCTGCAGAACCTGCGGGGCGAAATCCGGCAGATGCATTGATTTTTTTTGTACTTTTGCAAAATGAAAATAAGTAAGCAAATCTTTGGCATTTGTTGCTGTCTTTTGTGTGTGGTAGCCTTGCGGGCGGGCAACGCATCCGATTCCGTATCGGCGGGAAGAAACGGATGGTTTACGTATGCACCTTACGGAAAGTCGCTTTTAAGTGATGTCCATCCTAATTTTGTGCGGTTTGAGGTAGTGGGGAACACCAACCACCAAGCCTTTGATTTCACGCATAGCGGTAAGAAGTACCGCCCCGGCACACAAGGGTGTTTTGGAATGGATTTGCCTGTGTGGAACGGCAATTTCGGTGCCGGCGGGCAATTCGGCATAAGCATTACCCTTGCCGCATCGGCATATTTGTGGATGGATTTGTTTGAGCCGCAAACTTCGCCGGTCATCAACACCGACTATCGCATCGGTTTGCCCACGGCTACCTTCATTCAGCGCTTTAACCGCCGTTTTTTGAAAAACTATTCCGTTGCATGGTCTCCGTTCAAGCACGAGTCAACACATATCGGTGACGAGATACAGATTCAGCGGGTGGAAGCGGGTTATGCAATACGGAGGGTTAACGTGAGTTACAACTATACCGAATGCGTCTTCACCCTGAACGAGCCGGAAGACAGGAGCGTGCAATGTCATACTTTCCGGGTGGGTTTGATGCTCTTATGGACTCCGAAAGAAGGCTGGTATAGAATTACAACATCGGCGGGAGACGGCGATGCATCGCTTGCGCATCCTGCCATGTCGCCGTTTGAGGTGTATTTGCAATATCAATATCAAACGCCCACGTCACGCCATGGCTTTCAAGGTGTGATTTCGGCAGAGATACGCAACAGGGTGGTATATGGATATGATTTGACATTAAAGAACGGTGAAACAGACAACAGTCCCTCCGACCACCGGCGTTTTACCTACAACATTTTTCTCGGAATGCGTTACAATATCCCTGGTTATGACGGTTATTTCAGCCGTTTTTCCATCGGAGTGCGATTATATCACGGCAATTGTCCGTTCGGACATTTCCGCTCCATAGAGCAGTACAGTCAGGCGGGCATAGCTTTGGTATTCCAATAGTAATGAGGAAAATAAATGTAAAAAAGATGACAGAATACGAAAAAATGCTTAACAATCTGCCGTATGACTATACGGACAAAGAGATACAGGAGCGTATATTGCACACTTATTACGCAATGCGAGATTTCAACCGTTGCGGTGCATGGGATATGGAAGAGTTACGCCGTTGCATGCTGGCCTTACTGCCCAATGCTCATCCTTCTGCATTGGTGATTCCTCCGTTCCATTGTGATCACGGCGAGCGGATTACCCTTGGCGAAGGGGTGGTCATAAATTTTAATGCTGTGTTTTTGGACGGAGGCGGCATCACTATAGGTAACCATACGCTGATAGGTCCCAATTGCCAGTTGCTGACTCCTGACCATCCGCACGATTATATGGAACGCCGCAAAACCATTGAGACAGGCTTGCCTGTCCGTATCGGTGACGATTGCTGGTTGGGAGGAGGTGTGACAGTATGTCCGGGAGTGACAATAGGCAACCGCGTGATTGTCGGTGCCGGCAGCGTGGTGACGCACGACATCCCTGACGATGTGGTTGTTGCAGGCAACCCCGCAAAAGTAATCAAAACCAACGGCAAGGCATGATGCAAAAACAGATGAAGACAATTGACACCGCCAATATGTGCTCGCATCTGCAGAAAAAAGCTAAAAAATGTAGATTAGCTAATATTGATTGGTTGCGTATATGGGCAATGATTGCAGTTGTCTTTATTCATATTGATGCGTTTTATACTTATTCAATCCTTCCTGCCACTCGTTTTGCTGTGCCTCTTTATTTTATGATTGCCGGGTATTTCCTTGGTGAGCACGGAAAAAGGAATTATAGAAGGACATCTCTAAAAATAGATAAAAATTTAACAATCAAACAATAAGGTCTTATTTTATTCGTTATATAATTGTAAGTCAAAAAGAAATACCATGCAGAAATACAAAGAGAC
>JAFZUH010000007.1 GCA_017618435.1 Bacteroidales bacterium
ATTTTAACCGTAGAACCTTTCTTGCCTCGTATTTTTTGAATAACATCATTGTTTTGAATTTTTATTCCTGCAATTTTTGTGGTATCCACTTCTATTATTTTATCTCCGGGTAAAATACCTGTTTTTTCTGCGGGACCATCATTAGTAATACTCATAACCACAACTGTATCATTGATGATATTGAATTGAATACCAATGCCTTCTATGCCACCTTTCATCGTGGTTTCAAATTGTTGGGTTTCTGCTTTGGTCATATACGAAGAATGAGGATCCAATTCAGAAAGTATGGCTTTAATGGCATTGTCTGTCAGTTGGGTATTGTTGATTGTATCAAAATAATAAGTTTTGATAAGACTTTGCAATTCCTTTATTTTATCCGATTGTATGTGGATTCCCTGTGTAACTTGTTGTTTGAGGCTTAACCAATAACCGCTTGCAAAACCTGCAGCCAACACTATGGCAAAAAATATGGGTAACAAACGATTGCTTTTGTTGTTGTGATATTCTTCGGACATTTTTATTCTATAACTTCAATATTCTGTTTAAGAAATTCAGTGGGAAAATGTAAGAAAGTATCATTGTTTTTCAGGGCAACTTTGTTTTTTCCAACTACCAAAAACAAGGTTTCTTTTTCAAAAAACAAATCAATGTCAGCAATTTCAAGACCATATAATATCAATGTGTTTTTATTGAGTTTGTAGCCCACAAATTGCATTGGATTTTCCCATTGTTCCACAATGATTTCTTCAGAGATGTCTTTGGACAAACTATCGTTTTGATGATGAACAATCATCGTTGTTTGGCGGATTAGTCTGTCGCTTTGTATTTCAAAGTCCTCATATATGGAGTCTTTGGGACTGATATGGTCAGTTATGTCAATATTGGCCTCCATATCGGCTTTGTCATTCTTTGTCGGATTTTGTTTTTTTGTTTTCTTTAAGGTATAGGTAGTTGTAGCAACACTGTCTTTTCCACTGAAAGGATAGATATTGTCAATCTTTTCTATTTGCTTTTTTGTGAATTGTTTGATAATACTGAAATAGGCAACAATGGCAGATAGTAATATCCCGCAAAAGAAACCTGAGGCAAAAAACAGAATATGTTGTTTTTTTCTTTGTGTAAACATACTTATTGTATTGTTATCTGATAAGGCAAACGGGTTTGTATACCTTCTATTTGTTTGGCCGTTTTCATCGCTTCAAGATATGGCATTGCATATTGCAGATAAGTGCTGTTTTTAATATGTTTTATCATCATATTTTCCAAAAACGATTCGGACAATTCTGTATAAAAATCTTTCAAAACAGGATAATCTTTTAGGGTATACTTGCTTATTCCTGCCAAATCGGCTGCTTTGTTGATAGCCACGTTGAGATTCCCGAGTGTATCCACTAATCCAAGTTCAAGTGCATCAATTCCCGACCAAACTCTCCCTTGACCGATTGAATCAACTTTTTCTTTAGTCAAGTTTCTGCCATCGGCGACACGGGTAAGAAAAACATCGTAGGTGTGATTGACATTTCTTTGCATGGTGGCCCGTTCAACCTCGTCCATCGGGCGAAATATGCCAAGTGCATCGCTATGGGCATTGGTACTGACAACTTCCACATTGACACCTATTTTGTTGTTCAAAAAAGATTTTGTATTGGGAAACATGCCAAAAACACCGATAGACCCTGTTATCGTATTGTGTTGGGCAACAATATAATTAGCGGCACAAGCAATATAATATCCACCCGAAGCAGCCAAATCGCCCATGGAAACAACAATAGGTTTTTCCGCTTTTGTTTTGACAACCTCTCTCCA
This sequence comes from Bacteroidales bacterium, assembly GCA_017618435.1. Taxonomy (GTDB): domain Bacteria; phylum Bacteroidota; class Bacteroidia; order Bacteroidales; family WCHB1-69; genus UBA1205. Next base: position 1,807 of record JAFZUH010000007.1, read on the forward strand.
AATATTTTCAGACATCAAAGCGTCTCCACCTCCTGAATTGATACGCAAAACAATGGCTTTGACTTTTTTATCTTTTCTTAATTTTACTAATTCATCAGTAATGTTTTTTCCTATTGAAGAAGAACTGCCTTCGTCCATCATAATATTCCCGACAGCATACAGAACTGCGATTTTATTGTGAGAAGACTGTGTTTTGGCGGGAACATTGTTGTATTGTTTTAATGAAATAGTTGAGAGGTCTTTATCATCGGCAACTTTCATTTGTTTTTTCAAAAAACTGAGATATTGGTCAGCGTAAACAAGAGAATCGACAAAACCTAATTCAAGAGTTTTGCTATTGTTGCCCAGTAGTGTCAGATTGTCGCAGGCTGCTTGGAATGTGGTTGCTTCCATAGAACGGCTTTCACAAATTTGTGTACTCATTTTGTCCCAAATAGAGTTGAGCAAACGGCTCATCTGTTCTCTGTTTGCCTCGCTCATAGATTCCAATATATA
>JAFZUH010000069.1 GCA_017618435.1 Bacteroidales bacterium
CAACTATCTGCATTATAATTGACTTGTGTCAAATTTGTATCACTAGCAAACGCATAATCTCCTATACTTGTTACTGAATTGGGAATTGTTATAGAGGTTAATTTACTACAACCAGAAAACGCATACGCAGGTATATGCCTGACATTATTACCAATATTGACAATGCTTAATTTTGAACAACCACGAAAAGAAGAACTTCCCATTGTAATGCAACTATCCGCATTAAAATTAACTTGTGCTAAACCGCTACAACCATAAAATGTAGAATCTCCTATACTAACTACGGAATTACCTATATTTAGCATATCTAATTTCTGAAAATTTCTAAATATATTTGTAGGAATTATCTTTACATTATTGCCTATATTCAAAGTTTTTATATTTGAACAACCAGAAAAAACACCAGTGCCTACTAATATGCAACTATCTGCATTATAATTGACTTGTGTCAAATTTGTATCACTAGCAAACGCATAATCGCCTATACTTGTTACTGAATTACCTATGGTTACAGTTGTTAAACCACTACAACCATAAAACGCATTAATTCCTATACTTGTTACTGATCTTCCTATTGTTACATTTTTTAAACTGCTACAATCATAAAACGCATAATCTCCTATACTTGTTACTGAATTACCTATGGTTACAGATGTAATAGACATATCACCACAAAAAGCATACGATTTGATGGTATCTATTGTATTGGGTATTATCAAATCAGTTATCAATTGGTTGTTAATATATAGATTATGACTAAATGATATAGGATTAGCATTGGCTCTTCCAAAATCAATCCTACACCATTGCTCAATTGTTCCTGTATAATTCGTTTTTGTTAAACCGCTACAACCAGAAAACGCATACGCAGGTATATGCCTTACATTATTACCAATATTGACAATGCTTAATTTTGAACAACCACTAAAAACAGGGAAAGAAGAACTTCCCATTGTAATGCAACTATCTGCATTATAATTGACTTGTGTCAAATTTGTATCACTAGCAAACGCATAAATTCCTATACTTGTTACTGAATTACCTATGTTTACAGTTGTTAATCTACTACAACCAGAAAACGCATCATCTCCTATACTTGTTACTGAATTAGGTATGGTTACAGTTGTTAAACCACTACAACCAGAAAACGCATCATCTCCTATACTTGTTACTGAATTAGGTATGGTTACAAATGTTAAATTTCTACAATTAAAAAACGCATCATATCCTATACTTGTTACTAAATAGGTTGCTCCATTATAAGTTACAGTAGCAGGTATGGCAATATATCCAGAATAAGACTTTGCACCACTTGTTACCTCTACCGTATAAGGTGCCGTATTACTTGTAATGTTATAATAAATACCACCGCTAACAAAATTGTACGCCCAAGTGGTACGAGCAAACAGCATACTTGCTGCAAACACCAAAATGATATGTATCTTTTTCATTTTTTTATAATGTTGTAAATAATGTTAATAATCCAGACAAAGAAAGGTTTATCGCAGAATCTGTAGTAGATTTTATTATTTCTGTTAACACATCTTTAAAAGCATTGCTTTTAAAATCTTTTTTTGTGTTTTTTAGTAAATCTTCTATCTTCTGCTCTTCTTCTGCATAAATTTGCTTTAATAAATATTCATAATCATCAATAGTTATTCGTAATATTTCCGTATTAAACGAACTATCACCGAAGCGATACTCTTTTTTCATTATTGCACTAATATATCTACGTGCAACTTCATTTTCAAGACATAATTCAATACAACGAAGTGTATTTGCATTAACCTTTGCATGAGATAAACTTTTATCAATTTCTTGTTTTATTGCTTTTTCATCTATAGGATATTTTAAATTTGCTTCATATCGCAATCGCTTTATTTTTGGTTCTGGTATCTTCAAAAAAAAACTTAACTCATAATTGCTTTTATCTTTATGTTCTTGAGAATTTATTATTTCATTAAAAATAAACACCTCAAAATCATTTTTATTCATAGATCCAAAACCATGTTCCAAATATTTTTCAATCAATTCTTGCATACTTATTTTTATTGTTTTTTTGCCTATTGTTTATTTTGTTGTTTTATTGTTTTTGGCTTTATTTATACTATTATTTTTCGTTAATTATTTATAATCTATTTGTTTTATTTCCCTATATCCAATTTTTCTTCCTTTTGCCGAACATATCTATATTTCACATATAACATGCTATAAAACCTCTCACGCATCCGGGACAATATAAAGATTAACAACAATATACCTACAGCAACCCAATTGTAAGCACAAACAGCAACAACCAATGTTATCATGGTAGCACAACATACCCCCTTGAAGAAATCAGATAAGACATAACAACGATTATAATCTGCTTCATTCTTCAGATTAGAGGTTTCAACAAGAGCTCCATCTTTGGCTTCTCTTAACACTTTTTGGCCTGATATTCTTGGCAAAAGAAATATGAAAAATAGTATTTTATGCTTGTGCCATAATTTTTTACGGAATATTATTCTTAACCGATAAGCAACCTTTCTGTAATGAATATATGTTGTTTTTTGTTTGGGTTTTTGTCTTAATTTTCGTAAATATCGGTGAAACCAACAAACTCGGAACATAAAGTAGCATTTGGGAATCTCAATAAAAAAGAACCTATCTATTGCCAAAATAAAATGTCCTTCCAAAAATAATATTGGAATAGCTACCACCAGTGATAAAGCCACTTTATCATAACGAGCATATTCCTCACAATAAGGAAATAATGTTGACCATAGTGCCACAATTAGAAAGAGATTGAATAATATTCCAGTGAATATATGTACTACAAAATCACGATATGTTAAATTTCCATTTATATTCGTACTCATAATGGGATATATTATATGTTAAAAACTGATTTCCATTGTTGCGGGTCTCTCCCCAAAAATGCACAACAAAAAAAGCACACGCCACCACACCGCCAGAAGTACGGGCGGAAAGCACGCGTTCGCTCGGCAGAAAAAACAAGTTTTTCCTGCCGTCTAAAAAAGTATTTAGTAAACTATTAGAGAGAGAGAGAAGTAATCAAGCAGTTACGTTTTTCAAAGGCAAAAAACGGCAAGTTTTTCATAAAAAATCCAAGGCTGTTTGCTTCAAAGAATCTCATTTTTTCTCTGTATTTGTTTCTTTCGCTCAACAATTGCAATATCATAATAATCAAAGTACAAATGTAGCACTTTTTTTAATAGGTTTTTCTTTTTTCGCTGCTTTTTTCAGGTTCTTTTTAGGTTCTATTTTCAAAACCTTGGCAAAACCTAACGGACGCACGCAGTGCGTCCCTACAAAATAAAATGTTTTTTTTGATTGGCAAGTCCAAACAAACGGGACATTATTATTAATAATATAGGTAAAACAGTAGAATTGAATTGTTGTGGCAACAATCCAAAACAACCGAAAGATACGATAAGACATATCGCATACAAACCGATAAGCCATACCGGTGTTTTTTTCAACATAAATAAAATGGCTATCGCCAATGGATTTGCCCACAATAGATTAAAATTGTCTTTAGTGGCATAATGATCGGAAAAGAACCATAAAAATATCACCAGAACAGACAAAACAGATAAAAGCGTAAACAAAAGTATATCAAATGCTTTTGCATAAAATCCTTTTTTTATTTCCCAAAAACATAATATTAATGTCAAAACCAACACTCCCCAAAACAATATGTCAGGCGTTATTAACGCTTTGTTGGGAGGAGGCAACAATTGGGCACTAAGTTGTTGTTTTTCTGATACCAATCCACCTTTTTGCCCTGCAAAAACCAATGTGTCAAGTTGATTTTCAAGACAATTTGGCAAATACAAATAATCCCATGTCGTAATTTGTTTGTCCGTTCTTGCCCCCAAAGCAATATCTATGCCCAAACGCCACCAAAGCAAACTATCGGTATACAGATAATACAGACTCCGAAAGGTAGCCGGTTGAACTTCCATTTTTGTTTCAAAAACAGGTTTTCCTATCGCTTTTTGCAAAATATCCCGCACTCGCGTAGCACAATTATCACGGAAAAAATCGTATGAATAATAACGGTTTTCAGGCAAATAATTCTCTACAAGCAATTGATACAAAGCATTTTTTTGTTCTGCATTCAAAGCAAGCACCTGCTCATTTACAGAACGTTGTTCATATTGATAAGAAAAAAGAAAATTGTCGAATGTACTTACCCCTAACTCATAAAGCAGTTGTCCTTTGGCAAACTTGAAATAAAAATTATCTACATCAAAATTAAAAATTCCATAATTAAAAACGAGGTCAAGTGTGGAACCTTCGGCAAGTAACAGACTATCATCAACAATACGAATAGCCGTATGTCCGAATGCTTCATAAAATTCTTCTCCGGCACCACATGTCAAAACACTCACTTTTGCCGATTGGGAAAGTTGTGCATGCAACATTAAGGTGCTGCAAAATAAACAAACCCATACAAAAAAACTCTTTGCTCTCATACTTTAGAAAAAAACAAAAGTAAATAAAAAACCTACAAGTTTTTGTTTTTTTTATCTTTTTTTCAAAAATTTTGTAAAAAAATATTTTTTCAAAGTTTAAAACAAAAAAAATTTGTACTTTTGCTTTATAAAAAGTAAAAAGCAGAATATTGCTTATCATACTAAATATCAAGAAAATATATTTATATGAGAAGTGCATTTTGTATATTATAATTAGATTATTGTTTAATTTTAAAAATATATAGAGATATGATGACAAGAGAAGAGTACATTGAAAGCCTTCGTAAAATGAAGCTGAATGTTTATTTGTTTGGAGAAAAAATAGAAAATCCTGTAGACCACCCGATTATTCGCCCATCGTTAAATTCAGTGGCTATGACCTACGAATTAGCACAAATGGAAGAATATAAAGATATTATGACTGTTAAGTCAAATCTTACAGGCAAAACAATCAACAGATTCTGTCACCTGCATCAAAGCACCGAAGACCTTATTAATAAGGTAAAAATGCAAAGATTGTGCGGACAAAAAACAGCCGCATGTTTCCAAAGATGTGTAGGTATGGATGCTTTCAATGCCATCTATTCAACCACATACGAAATGGACCAAAAATACGGTACAGAATATCACAAACGTTTCGTTGAATATATGAAATATGTTCAAGACAACGATTTGACCGTTGACGGTGCCATGACAGACCCCAAAGGCGACCGTGGCTTGGCTCCTTCCAAACAAGCAGACCCTGATTTGTATTTGCATATCGTAGAAGTCAGACCTGACGGTATCGTTGTAAAAGGTGCTAAAGCCCACCAAACAGGAGCCGTAAACTCTCACGAACATCTTATCATGCCAACCGTAGCCATGAAAGAAGATGACAAAGATTATGCAGTTTCATTTGCTATTCCATCAGATGCAGAAGGCATTACGATGATTTATGGTCGTCAATCTTGCGACACAAGAAAATTGGAACGTTTGCATGACATCGATTTGGGCAACTCTCAATTCGGCGGACATGAAGCATTGGTAATATTTGACAATGTGTTCATTCCAAACGACAGAGTTTTCATGTGCAAAGAATATGATTTTGCAGGTATGATGGTTGAACGTTTTGCCGGTTATCACCGTCAATCATACGGTGGTTGCAAAGTTGGTGTCGGTGATGTGCTTATCGGTGCCGCTGCTATCGCTGCCGAATACAATGGTGCAGCCAAAGCAAGCCACATAAAAGACAAACTTATCGAAATGAACCACTTGAACGAAACATTGTACGCTTGCGGTATCGCTTGTTCTTGCGAAGGTTGCAAAACCGCTGCCGGCAACTATCAGATAGATTTGTTATTAGCCAATGTATGTAAACAAAACGTTACCCGTTACCCGTACGAAATAGCACGTTTGGCAGAAGACATTGCTGGCGGTTTAATGGTTACCATGCCATCTGAAGAAGATTTGCGTAGCAAAGAAGTCGGCCACTATGTAGAAAAATATTTCAAAGGTGTAAACAGTGTGGCTACTGAAAACAGAATGAGAATTCTTCGTTTGATAGAAAACTTGACCTTGGGTACCGCTGCCGTTGGTTACAGAACAGAATCAATGCACGGTGCAGGTTCTCCTCAAGCACAAAGAATTATGATTTCTCGTCAATGCGATATGGAAAGCAAGAAAAAATTAGCCAAAAATATTGCACATATAGATGAATCTAAAAATATTCAATAATGAATTGGACAGAAAAATATAAATCCAAGATAAGCACAACGGGGCAAGCCATTTCACACATCAAAGACAATGACCATATAGTTATGTCTGAATGTGCCGGCGTGCCTCGCTTGGCTATTCAAGAATTGGCCGCAAACAAAGAAAAATTCCATAATGTAACCATCTATCACATGCTTACATTAGGAGCAGGTGAATGCTATCAACCTGAATGTTACGGGCATTTTAAACATTTAACCAATTTTGTCGGAGCCAATACCCGTCAAATTATCATGGACGGCGAAGGAGATTTCTTTCCAGCCTTTTTCAAAGACATACCTTCCATGATAGAAAGCGGCGAAATACCCTGCGATGTGGCAATAGTTACGGCTACACCTCCCAATGAAGAAGGTTATTGCTCATTAAGTCTTTCGTGCGATTATGCAGTTGCTGCAGTAAAAAAAGCAAAACTTGTTATCGTAGAAGCCAATGACACATTGCCTTTTATCGGCGGCGGAGATTTGATACATATAGATGATGTGGATTACATTGTCCCCTGTTCGTATCCGTTACCTGAATTGCCCGCACCAACCATTTCAGAGGTAGAACGCGAAATAGGTAAAAATTGTGCCTCTTTGATAAACGATGGTGACACCCTGCAATTGGGTATTGGAGCCATTCCAGACGCTGTTCTTTTGTTTATGAAAGAGAAAAAAGACCTTGGCATTCACACCGAAATGTTTTCTGACAGCGTTGTCGATTTGGTGGAAGCCGGTGTTATTAATGGCAGCAAAAAAACTTTGCACCCGGGCAAACTGATAGCAACATTCCTTATGGGTTCCAAACGTTTATACGATTTTGTCCATAACAATCCAAGTGTGGAACTCTATGGTGTTGATTATGTAAACGACCCGTACGTTATTGCCAAAAATGACAATTTGGTATCCATCAATTCTTGTATAGAAGTTGATTTGATGGGGCAAGTGGCCTCTGAAACTATCGGATTGAAACAATTCAGCGGTACAGGCGGACAAGTTGATTATGTACGTGGGGCTTCCATATCCAAAGGCGGTCGCTCTATTATGGCAATGCCATCAACAGCAGCCAAAGGAAAAGTATCACGTATCGTCCCATTTTTGGCACATGGGGCTGCTGTTACCACCTCCAGAAACGATGTGGATTATGTCGTAACAGAATATGGTATTGCCAAACTCAAAGGCAAAACCTTACGGCAGCGTGCATTGGCTTTGATAGAAATTGCCCACCCTGATTTCAGACAAGGGTTACGTGATGAATTTGAACAAAGATTTGGAACAAAAAAATAATTGAATTATGTTTACAGTAAAAACAAATATTAGTCAATATGAAACCTTTGCTGAATTTGCAGAGGCTTTTCAATTGAATGCAAACGATTTGGTTATAACTCAAACTTTCCTTTATGAACCGTTTATGAAAGCACTTAATTTGCCTTGCAAATTTGTTATGCAGGAAAAATACGGTGCAGGTGAACCATCTGATGAAATGATAAACAATATCATGAAAGATGTAAAAGGATTTTCCTACAATCGTGTTATCGGCATTGGCGGTGGTACTGTTATTGATATTTCTAAATTATTTGTCCTAAATAACATAGACAATATTACCGATGCTTTTGAACGGAAAGTCCCCATTGAAAAAGGAAAAAGTTTGATTATTATACCAACCACTTGCGGCACAGGCAGTGAAATAACCAATATTTCCATTGCTGAAATAAAATCCAAACACACCAAAATGGGCTTGGCTGACAATGCCATATTGGCAGATGATGCCGTGCTGATACCGGAATTGTTAAAAGGTCTACCTTTTAAATTCTATGTATATAGTGCAATAGACGCTTTGATTCATGCAACAGAATCGTATGTTTCTCCTCGTGCAAACAGTTATACGCAACTATTTTCCAAAGAGGCTATTCACATTATATTAGATGTATTCAAAGGTATAGTCAAAGAAGGTGAAGCCTACAGAATGAACAGATTGGGTGATATGCTTATGGCAAGCAACTATGCAGGTATCGCTTTCGGTAACGCAGGTGTTGGTGCAGTTCATGCTCTCTCCTATCCTCTTGGAGGAAATTATCATGTTCCTCATGGAGAAGCCAACTATCAATTCTTTATCCACATATTTAAATTGTATGTATCCAAAGACCCCAATGGTGTTATTAAAGAATTGAATCAAATTTTGGCAAAAGAACTTGGATTGCCTGAAAGCATAAATAATCAACCGGACGCAATCTATGATGAATTGGCAAAATTATTAAACAATTTAATCAAAGCCAATCATTTGAGTTTTTATGGCATGAAAGAAGAAGAAATATCCTCTTTTGCAGACAATGTTATAGAAACCCAACAAAGATTGTTAAAGAACAATTATGTCGCTTTGTCCAAAGAAGAAATTAAAAATATTTACAAACAATTATACTAAAAACAAAATTAAAAAATGACAGAAATTGAATTGATGATTGAAAAGGCAAGAAAAGCCCAAGTCATCTATAATGCAAACTTTGACCAAGAAGGTGTTGATAAGGTAGTAAAAGTGGTTACCAAAACTGTTTTTGACCATGCAGAAGAATTGGCAAAATTAGCAGTTGAAGAAACCGCTATGGGTGTTTATGAACACAAAGTTGCCAAAAACCGCAACAAATCCAAAGGTGTTTATTTTAATCTAAAAGACAAAAAATCGGTAGGTATCCTCAGTATGGACGACAGAACCGGTTTGATAGAAGTGGCAAAACCAATGGGTGTTGTTGCCGGTGTTACACCTATGACCAACCCTATTGTTACCCCTATGTCCAAAATAGCATTTGCGTTGAAAACAAAAAATGCCATCATTATTTCTCCGCACCCAAAGGCTAAGAAAAGTTCAGGATTAACCGTAAAATATATTCTTGAAGCCCTTGCTCCTTTGAATGTACCGGAAGGTTTGGTACAAATTGTAGAAGATCCTACTTTGGATAAAACCCAAGAATTGATGCGTTCTTGTGATGTTATCGTAGCAACAGGCGGTATGCCAATGGTTAAATCGGCTTATTCGTCAGGCAAACCTTCTTATGGTGTTGGTGCCGGCAATGTACAAGTTATTTTGGACAGAAATATTGATTATGTTGCTGCTGCTGAAAAAGTTGTTACAGGACGTTCTTTTGACAACGGTATCATTTGTACAGGTGAACAAAGTTTCTCTTATCCTGAAGAAATGCACGATGTAGTGATGGACGCTTTCAGAAAAGCAGGTGCATATATCTGTAATAAAGAAGAAAGAGAAAAAGTTATCGGTGCTATTTTTGAAGACGGACACACGGCAAGAGATGTTGTCGGTCAATTCCCTTCATTTATTGCGAAGAAAGCCGGTATTACTATTCCTGAAAACACAAGAGTAATTGTTGTTGAATCTAATGGAAAATTTGGAACGGAAGATCCTATCAGTAAGGAAAAAATGTGTCCTGTTATGGGAGCATTTCCATACAAAACATTCGAAGATGCTTTGACAATTGCTGAAGCCAACCTAACTTACGAAGGAAACGGCCACTCCGCTGCCATTCACTCCAACAACCAAGGAAACATACTCAAAGCAGGAAACGAATTGACCGTTTCTCGTTTGGTTGTTAATGCTGTGTCTGCAACAACAGCAGGCGGTGCTATACAAAACGGGTTGGCAGTTACCAACACTTTAGGTTGCGGTAGTTGGGGAAACAATTCCATTTCAGAAAACTTCACCTACAAACACCTATTGAATATCACACGAATAGCACCTCTTTCTACAAAAATCCAAATACCTTCAGATGAAGATTATTGGAAATAGAAGGAAGAATACAATATTTAGATTTTCAAATGGTAAATAGGCAATCTTTCAGGTTGCCTATTTTCTTTTTGAAGAAGAAACAAAAAAGGTAGAAAGATTAAATCTTTCTACCTTTTTTTCAAAACTCTGACATTATTAGAATGGACCGCCACCACTTCCGTAAGTAGTTACCATAGATGATATGGTTACATTTGTCGAAGATGTACTGCCACTATAGGTTGCTCCTGTATAATAGCCATGGAAATTGGTTCCGCCACTTATACTTCCGCCTTGTTTAACGGCAATAGTTCCCGTTGTCAAGTTGGGAGAAGAAAACAACAAAGTCAATTGACTGCTTCCGCCACCAGGACGACCGCCACCGGGACGACTACCACCACCATTCGCATTGGAATAAACCGGTACTTGGAATGTAAGCAACTCAGCATTGCTACTATTAACAATCTGCAAAGCCGTACCACTTGTTATACCATTATATATTAAAGAACGTTGTGTGCAAACATTGGCTGTCGGCGTAGATGGAGAACCACCTATTCCCACCAAAATGCCTCCCGTTATTTTAAAGGTATTGTTATCACAATCAAAACTGCATTCCGGAGCGGTCTGTCCTGCGGCTACAACCAATCCGCCTGTAATTGTCATCGTACCATTGGCATCAATAGCATCATTTCCACTTGAATAAGCATAAAGTTGTCCGCCGTCTATCTGCACGTGATTTGTTGCATTGATAGCATCATCATAAGTATTCAAAACGATTGTCCCTCCTTTGATGAAAACGGTATCTTTGCTTTCCAAGCCTTCTCCCCCGTCTTGTGTTGTGGAAACATTGATATTGCCACCATAAACATATAGATTTTCTTCTGCCTTCAATGCTTTAGGATTGGAATAATCTGCATTTTGTCCGGAACCTGATACATATAGTTTGGCTCCCGTAGTGGACATGTTTAAAGTCAAATTGTCTGCACTATTGGTAGCCGTGCCAATGTAAATAGCACCATCGGCATTCACACATTTGCCTGCCGTTCCCGTAGCCTTTAAGGTAAGGGTACCCCCTAATAGAATAATGTTGCTATCGGCTTTGATACAAGAAGACTTGTATGAATCGGTTGTTCCTGTAGTATCCAAATATGTTCCGGCTGTAGCATTAGAAGTAATAGCAATCGTACCATCGGTAATGGTAATATGTCCATCGGCAGACAAACCACGACCCGCCGCATTGCTGCTTGGAATTGTTATCGTTACAGCCCCGCCTGAAACTTCAATATTGCCATCGGCTGTAATGCCGGAACAATAAGAAAGGTCATATCCATTGCCTATGGCCTCCATAGTTAAAGTGCCTGAAGGATTTACTGTTATATTTCCACCTTTAACATATATACTTGCATCTGATTTAATACCCTTTGAAGCGTCTGCGGTATTATTAATGGTAATAGTACCACTTTCTATAGTAATATCATAATCTGAAGAAATACCGTTTTTCTTATTGGCATTAACAAACAAGGAACCTGCTCCTTTTATTGTTGTTGCCCCTTTGGTATTCACAACCGCTTTGCCGACACTTGCACTATTGTCTGTAAGAGTATTGGTAGTACCATTGGCAATGATGATATTCCGATTAACCTTTTTGGTCAAATTCAAAGGAACTTTTGACGCAGAGGTTATATTCACACCATTGAGGATAGTGGTAAATTTGGCATCGCTTTCAAGCGTAAAAGAACCGTTTGAGGTGGTTCCATTTAAATAATACTTCAAATCAGCGATACCTGCACTTGTTGTTATAGACACATCAGCCCCCGAAATAGTAACAACAAATTTATCCGAAGAAATATAATGTACCACTCTTGCCGTATCGCCTTCGTAATAAACATAAATATCAGAAGAATCTATCGGAATGGCTTCTCCAAAAGTAATACTGTCAATACCCGAAACAGCCAAATTGGTATGAGTTGCTCTTTGGTACAATAACATATTGACCATCTGTGCAGAAAAATTACAAGAATCCAAATCTGACAAACTATAAGTATAAATGGTTCCATCGGTATTATATACTTTCATCACTTTTTGAGCATATATTTGCCCAAACACCATGCTAAAAAGCAGACTGAAACAAACAACTATCTTTTTCATAACTTCGAGAATTTTAAGGTTTTAGTTCCAATTTTCACTACATAAAGTCCTTGAGCAAGATGAGAAACATCTATCATTTCATCAGCAACATCGCCTTGGGCTACCAACCTGCCATCTATCGCATAAATCTGAAATGATTCATTTTGCTCAGCACCGATTATTCTGATATAATCTTGCGAAGGATTGGGATAAACAAACATTTTTTCGTTGTTGATAGAGAAATCAGCAAGCGACATTGTAGAAACGAAATACAATTTTTGTATCTCTGCCAATGGATAAGAATGAGTGGTTGCCGTAGTGCTTTCAACCAATATAAGCATGGTATCGGCCTCAAAATAAATATTGGCCAAGTTGTCCGGTGTCCACGTTTCTTCTGTGGCATCTGTCTTTTGGACAATAAGGTTAAACGACTGTGCCTTTACCCCTACAACAAGTACGGAGAACAAGGCAATGAAAAATATTCTTTTCATACGAGTAAAATTTTACAAAAAAGACCTACTTTTTTATTTATATCTATATGTTCGGAGGTCTTATACAAAACATATAAACTTTTCATTTGACAAAAATATATAAAAAATTAACAAAACACAACTTTTCGTTCAATTATGTAAAATACTATTATTCAACATACCCAACATAAAAAACAAACAAAAAAAAGAATTTGTTCAATTTTTTTATAGCAAAAAATGGAAGAATTTTAAAGAGAATGGAAATATTTGAAAAAAAATACTTTGGGGCAACCTATTCCAATATTGCCGCTTGCAATTTGTCTGCCAATCGGCTTGTGCCAATTCTAAAATATTTTTTTTGCAAACCTTTTTCACCCAACATATTCCCGACAAGTTGTCTGTACAACAATACATCTTCTGTTGTTGTAATTCCACCAGCAACTTTCAAGCCAACCATTTTTTTAGTTTGACTATAAAAATCTTTGATAGCCTGCAACATCACCACTACGGCTTGCGGGGTAGCCCCAACAGTACACTTTCCCGTTGATGTTTTGATAAAATCCGCTCCCGCTTGCATAGCCAACATTGAAGCATGGTAAATATTTTCTGCTGTTTGCAGTTCTCCTGTTTCCAAAATAACTTTTAAAACAATATGCTTGCAAGCCTTTCTTATCGCAGCAATTTCCCCAGCCACTTCATCATATTGTCTATCCAAAAACTTGCCGCGTGAAATGACCATATCAATTTCATCTGCACCTTGTTGGACAACATATTCAACTTCAGCAACTTTTACGGACAATGGACTTTGCCCTGACGGAAAAGCCCCCGCTACCGAAGCCACATGTATATCTTCATCTTTTAAGGCAATTTTTGCCGTCTTTACAAAAACAGGGTATACACAAACCGAAGCCACCTGCGGAACATACAATTTTGCCTTTTGACACAATTGCTCCACTTTTTTATCATTATCAACACCTTCCAATGTAGTCAAATCCACACACGAAAGGCAAAATTTCAGATTTTCCTTATTGTCATTACAAAGATTCACTTGTTGTTGTACCTCTGCAATTATAGTATCAATATCCGGCAACATATTTATCTTTGTTTTTCTTCTTTATACCAATACATGGATTTGCCTAACAGTGAAATTTTCCAATATCCGCGTACTTTCAGTTTTTTATTATCCACAAACTTCATATACATTTCATAAGTTCCTTTTTTGCCGGGATATTTTATTTCTCCATGTTGCCACTCGTTTTCTTTGGCATTAAAAGTTAAATTTTTCAAAAAAACCAAACCCAGAAAATGTTCTTTGGCTTTGTTTTCCACCCAACAGACTTTTCCTTGATAGGTACCGTCTTTGACCTTATAAATATAGGTTTGCGAACCTTCACCCGAAAACGGGTCTTCGGAATAATAATAGCCGACAATATCATCTGCTTTGTTTTGTGCAAACATAGTCGTACCCCAAAACATTAACAATAATACTATAATATTATTTCTACGTTGCATAAACTTTCAATTTTTATTTCGCAAAAGTAGCATTTTTATTTTTCATGGAACGGGATTTCCATTGACTGTTTTTAAACAGCATAAGTATCAGCACCCACACAATATAAAAAGGATAAGCCACTGCCGTAATAGGATAATATCTCAATATGCGTTTTTGCTTGATAAACCTTGCCCACGAAGCAATAATAGGAAAATCCACGACAAACTTTACCGCCCACACCGCCAATGGAACAAACCATTGCACAGTAGAACAAGCAGCCAAAACAAGCAAAACCACAATTCCGAAAGATACCATAGCCACACACAAAGCCAGAAATTGGGTAAATCTATCAGTATAATATTTTGTTTTGCCCCCCCAGCGTGAACGTTGGGAAAAAAATGATTGTATGGTTGTCATAGGATAGGTTTGCACAATGGATTCCGGAGATTTTACAAACCCTATAGATTCCGCTCCATAGTGTTTTTTGCAGGCTTGCAACAAAAATATATCGTCTCCACTGGCAAGATGATATTTTTTGCGTATCTCATCAAGCAAAGTAGAATAAGTTTGTTTTTCAAAACAGATATTGGCACCGTTGCACATAACAGGCTGGTTGCCGGCTATCGCCCCTGCTCCTATTGCTATTAATGTACCAAATTCCATTTGTTGCATATTTCCAAACAATGTTTGAGGAGAAAACAATGCAACAGGAGCCGAAATTATACAACAATGTGTTTGTTGATAATATCCTGCAAATTCATTTAACCAACCTTGCGGCACCACACAATCGGCATCGGTACAAGCCACCAATTCATATTTGGCATGCCCGACAGCACATTCTATGCCATATTTTTTGCCAAATTGACTATCCAATTGCAACATTTGAACAGAAAACATATTGTGTTCAACAAAAAAATCTCTTATCAATGCCGTTGTATTATCGGTAGAATGATCATCTACAAAAATAATTTCAAATTGAGATACAGGATATTGCAGATTTATTAATGAATGAAGCAAATGTACTATTCTATCCGCCTCATTTCTATATACCACAACGATGGAAATTCCCGATAAATTTTCATTTTTTGTTTGAAACACAGGCATTTTTATCCAGCCCCATGTAAACCGCAAGACAAAAATAACATACAAAACAAGAAAAACAACAATAATAAACTCTATTACTAACATTTTACTATTTATTTGATGTTTTTCGTTCTAAACACCCGCAAAGAAAACACAAAACAAGAGCCAATCAAAGCCGGAACAACAACATTCAACAGCCATAAAAATGTTGTTGCAGCCACAATAGACACCTCACTTACACCATTTGCAGACAATATTGCACTTGCATTGACATACAACAACAAAGCCACAGAAGCCCTTACCCCCAATTCACTCAATACCCATGTGGGAATAAGACTTGTCAAGAAAAAATATACACAAGTCATCATAACAAAAGGCAGCATAGGCATTGATACATCAAAACAACAAAATGCCAAAAACATTTGTACAACAAAAACAATATATCTGCCCAAGGAAAAAAGTAAGATGTTCAACAATTCCATTGAGGTATAATTTTGAAAAAAACACAATTTTTCGACCCAGTTGGTTTGTTGCAACCACCCTATTTTCTTGCATAAATTATAAATTTTTGCTACATTGAAATACAAATACAAAAACAGTATCAACATCAGCCCTATCAACAATAAACCCAATATAAGCACAATCGGATTCATCGCTTGATAATAATGAAACAACAACATATATCCCCCACCGACAATCCCCATAATAATAGTTACAATCA
>JAFZUH010000070.1 GCA_017618435.1 Bacteroidales bacterium
GCATGAGAAACGGATTGGCAACAGTAAAAATAGAAAGAAATGCCTGTGGCGGGTGCTTCAGCAAAATTTCACCACAAAGACAATTGGACATTCAAATGCATAAAAAAATCATTATCTGTGAATTTTGCGGTAGAATTCTTGTTGATGACAGAATTGTGAAAATGTCAGAAGAAACAACTGAAGACAAATAAAATTGTTTTTATTTTATAAATTAAAAAACGGACAAAATGTCCGTTTTTTTAATTCTGACAGTTAAGAAAAATTACTTATTTATTTTCATTGACACAAAAGGGATTTTGGAAATTAAAGTTTTAGGAAGCGGAACATCACAAGGCGTACCGATTATAGGTTGCCAATGCAAGGTATGCCAATCGAAAGATTGGCATGACCATAGGTTGCGTTCATCTGTTTTTGTTGCCCATAAGGGCAAACAATTTGTTATAGATACAGGACCTGATTTTCGCTATCAGATGTTAAGGAGTCAAACCACACATTTGGATTTTATTCTCCTTACTCATATCCACAAAGACCATACGGGCGGCTTAGATGATATTCGGGCCTTTAATTTTTTACAAAAACAAAGCATTGATGTTTTTGCGAACCAGCAAACATGTGAAAACTTGAAGTTGGAATTTTCGTATGCTTTTGAAGAAGAACCCTACCCCGGTGCCCCAAAAATACAATTGAAAACTATTGAAAACAAAGTATTTGAAACAAATGGAATAACTATTCTTCCAATACAATTATTACACCTCAAACTACCTATATTCGGTTATAGAATAGACAATTTTGCTTATATAACAGATGCAAGTTATATCGCAAAAGCGGAAATGGATAAACTAAAGGGCTTGGATTTGTTGATATTAAATGCTTTGCGGATTGAAAAACATTATTCTCATTTTAATTTAAAAGAAGCGTTACAAGTAGTAGATTATGTTCAATCCAAACAGACATATTTCACTCACATTAGTCACTATATGGGATTGTACAAAGATGTAGAACCAACCCTCCCCCAAAATTGCCATTTGGCGTATGACGGATTGACATTGCATATTTGAAAAAATAAAAATAAAAATTTCCATTTTTTATGAAAAAATTATACCTTTGCCAATCTTTTTATACTTATTAATATAATAGTAAAAAATTTCAATGTAAGCATTGTAAATTATATGGAAACAAAGAAAGAACAAATAGAAGAAAAGCCCTTGTTGAATTTCATCGAGGCAAAAATTGAAGAAGATTTAAAAATAGGAAAAAACAACGGGATTGTCTATACCCGTTTTCCGCCGGAGCCTAATGGATATTTGCATATCGGACACGCTAAATCGATATGCTTAAATTTTGGCATTGCAAAAAAATACAATGGCAAAACCAATATCCGTTTTGATGATACCAATCCCGTAAAAGAAGATGTTGAATATGTCGATTCTATTAAAGAAGATGTAAAATGGCTCGGTTTTGATTGGGCAGGAGAATATTATGCATCTGACTATTTTGAGCAATTATATGTATGGGCAGAACAGTTGATAAAAGAAGGTAAAGCATACGTTGACGATTCTTCACAGGAAGAAATCAGTAAAAACAGAGGTGTGCCAACTGCCCCGGGTATAGAAAGTCCATACAGAAACAGAAGTGTTGAAGAAAACTTAACCCTTTTCCGCAAAATGAAAGCGGGAGAATTTGCTGATGGACAGTGTGTTTTACGGGCAAAAATAGATATGGCTTCTCCCAATATGCACATGAGAGACCCTATTATGTATAGAATATTGCATGCCAATCACCATCGCACAGGAGACAAATGGTGCATTTATCCCATGTATGACTATGCACACGGACAAAGTGATTCCATTGAAGGTATCACACACTCTATCTGCACATTAGAATTTGAAGTACATCGTCCTTTATATGATTGGTTTTGCGAAGCATTGCATATACACCATCCTCAACAAATAGAATTTGCTCGTCTCAATATCAATTATACGGTTATGAGCAAAAGAAAATTGTTGCAATTGGTAAAAGAAAATTATGTTTCAGGATGGGACGACCCCAGAATGCCAACTATTTGTGGATTAAGAAGACGAGGTTATACACCTGAATCTATTCGCAACTTTGCTGAAACTATCGGAGTTGCCAAACGTGAAAATGTAATAGATATATCCTTATTGGAATTTTGTGTAAGAGAAGACCTGAACAAAAGGGCTTTGCGTACCATGGCAGTTTTGGACCCTGTAAAATTAATTATAGATAATTATCCAGACAATCAAACTGAGATGATGGACGCTGTAAACAATCCGGAAGATATGTCTGCTGGAACACGAAAGGTACCTTTTGGCAAAGAACTTTGGATAGAAAGGGCTGATTTTATGGAAAATCCTCCAAAAAATTTCTTCCGCATGACCATCGGCAAAGAAGTGAGATTAAAATATGCCTATATTGTACAATGTACAAGTGTGGATAAAGATGAACAAGGCAATATCACCGCTATCCATTGTCAATATCTACCCGAAACAAAAAGCGGTATGGCTGAAAGCAATAGAAAAGTAAAAGGCACTATACATTGGGTATCTGCGGCTCACTGCAAAGAAGCAGAAGTAAGATTGTTTGACCGTTTGTTTGCCGTACCTGACCCAGATAATGTAGAAGAAGGACACACTTTTTTGGAAAATCTCAATCCGGATTCTCTGAAAACACAAACAGCCTATATAGAACCTCAATTATTGGATACAACACCTTTGGCTAAATATCAATTTGAGCGTATCGGATATTTTTGTATAGACAAAGATTCCACCGAAGACAAATTGGTATTCAACAGAACTGTAGCCTTGAAAGATTCTTGGGCTAAAGGCAAATAATAGTAA
>JAFZUH010000071.1 GCA_017618435.1 Bacteroidales bacterium
GCTTTGTAAAAAGGCAAAGGGTAAAAAGAAAGAAGATGGAGCGTATCCACTTTCAACGGTGTTGTTTGCAAGGTGTCCGTTTGTATCATTGAAACCACGGTGTCACCCGTAAAGAGGCTGGAATCCTTTACATATTCGTAATACAGATATGGACGCCATTGGTTTTTTGCAAAATTTACATGAGAAGATGCTTCCGCCTTAAAAGAAAGCACATCCTCTTCCTCCACCTGCAAAGTGGTGTCTATCTGCAAAGATACCATGCCCCTGTACCCGACAAAACGATACATCTCAACACCGTTTTTATGCAAAGTATAGTTGACGCTGTCGATAAAAGGTCCCACGGTGTCATGGCTGGTAACATGTAACAATCCTTGAAACGGGCAATGGAATTGGCCGTCAGAAGCCAGCACCTGACTTTCGGAAGCCTTTTCAGCGTAGGGCTGACATTGTCCGTAAACATCTGCAAATGTCCGGAAATACATCACTTGCGGATCCCATTGCAAAAGTTGTCCTGTCACTGTAGAATTGGCGGTACGTGCCCTGAAAAACAACACACCCGATTTTTTTATGGAAGAAACCTGCAAAGTGTCATCCCATAAGGTATCCCCGTACACAAGTTCTCCCGATGCTATCAAATAATGGGTGTCGCTGTCCATATATTCTATGGATAAAAGTATGGTGTCGTTGCTTGTTTGTACGGTGCTGTCTTCCAGTAAGAAAGCAGGAGCATATATTTTATATTTCCTATCTCCGCCGGCATCGGCAGGTACCTGCCATACCCTTACCAAATCATAATGAGGAATATCATCTTCCTCTTTTTCCTCTTCATAGTACATATCCTCCGGCATACTTATCTCACCTATGGGCGGCAATGTATTTCCTTTTATCAATGAAGGACCTGTACAACTGCTGTCTATGGTCAGTACAGGCGCCTCATAACGGGGCAGTATGCTGTTTACCTTGCCGTCTTGGACAATATCCAACCTCCCGTCTCCGTCTATATCGGAAAAATAGGTATTCGTTGTCTGCTTGCTGTGGGTGAAATTCAATCCTCCGTGTACCAATGCGTTAATTGATGGTCCGTGACTGATGCTGAGAGTGTGACTCTTCAAAAAATTTTTGACATCTGCCAATTCTTCTTCCGGTCCGAAAAACACCCCGTTAGCATTCCTCATTTGCGGTCTGTAATAAGTGTTTCCGTGTTGATAATACACCATGTCCGGCAAGCCGTCTCCCGTTACATCTTGCAGCGTAGTCAAACCCTTTCCATAATCCATCGATGCCTGCATGCTATAGGCTAACGATACTTCTCTGCTCATGGTATTTCCACCAACACCTACATTTACGCCTCCGCCCATTCCAATGCTCCATGTGCGATTGCTGCTCAATTTACCGGGATAGGTGACGGCAGAAGACATTATCAGTCTCAATGCCGCAACATTTTTTATTTGCTCTTGCTGTTCTGAAACAGACACAGAATCCATTACCGTCTCACCATTATTATTTACCAAACAAGCGCCCTCTATATCGTCATAATAACTAAATTCATGGTCCCACGATTCTCCGGAGCAGTCTGCCCCCCATTGGCGGATTTTTTGCAGTTGTGCCCGACCGAACACATCGGCACCATAGCAAAAACTGTAACTACGGGCAAGGCTGTCGCCTGAATATATCAGTATTCTGCGTAATTTATTTTTGCCGCTGTGCAAAAAGCCCCATCTCGCATCCGTACGCAGGTCCTCGGGATATTCCTCATCACAGTCACACTGTGTCAGACAGGCATACGCGTCTTCCGGCAGCTGCGGACGGGCGGAATAAATGCTGTCGCCGGCGTGCACCACCGGTGTACAAGGATAATTCACTATATCCAACATCAAATAATGAGAATTGTTATTGTTAAAATTTATCGCTTCCGGCTGATTTCCGTAATTGATAATCTCAAACCGACAAATGCCGTCTTCCTTAACCAACCGAAATTGAAAATCCCGCAATATATTGCAATAGCCGCTGTAAAACCATTCATTCAAAGTAAACTCATGGTTGCAATCCAAAATCGGGATGGTTACATCTCCATGACCATCTGTTGAATAGGTGTTTTCGCTGTCGGTGGTGTTGTCACGAAGGTCAAACTGAATGCCGACCAAAGGTTTTTGCGAACCTTCCACAGTTTTATATTTATGTATTTTTAAAAACATGTCGGGACATTGGCAGTCGTCTTCGGGTGGGGTGGTTTCATCACCTCTCGTACGGATGGTTTCCGTGCAATGCTCTCCGCTGAAAAATACAGTGTAAATACCTGTTTCACCGGTTTTTGCATTGCCGGTATATCTGATACTCTCCAGCCACAACTGCTTGCCGAGATAAGTTGTGCCGGAATATTGGTTTTCTATATGATAATAATACATGACAAGGTTGCCGTCCATATCTTCCACACGGCACAAA
>JAFZUH010000008.1 GCA_017618435.1 Bacteroidales bacterium
AGCCTTTCCAGCCTTGACGAATACCATAAACCTTAAAACCAAGAATCAACGCACGATTTCTGATGTTTTCAATACTTGAATTGATAGCTGGAGTATCACCTCCACCTGACAAAATTGCCACGGTTTTTCCCTTGAATATTTTTTCTTGATGCATAACTAAATATCTTAATTTATTTGTTTTGCAAAGATAACATAAAAATCTTAATTGCAACAAAAAAAAGAATAAAGATTATTTTTTTGTAAGTTGCAGCATTGAAAGCAGATTTTTGGCAACTATTCTTTGAATCTATAAATATATAAAAAAATAAGATAACAATATTAGCGAATATCAAAGAAAATAGTTATAAATTTGCAAAATCTTTTTAAAGCAAAAAATCGTTTTCAGGGCTTCAACTTTCTTTTTGTTTTAAAAATTTTGAATATTGTTTAATCGGAAGTCCATTTTAGAAATGATAATGAAAAAAAAATCTTTTCTTCTCACCGCATTTTTGGCTACAACATTTTTACTGGGAATATGCCCTAAAAGTCAATGTCAATCACTAAAGGCTGCATACACCATCTACCCTATTCCCCAAAAAATGTTTGTTACCCAAACTGAAACTTCGTTTTCAAAAACCATCACAATCGTTGCCGAAGACGGAATTGATGATGTTACAACCAATCGGGCAAAACAAATTCTTTCAGAAAAAGGGTTCAATGCAATCATTGCGACCAAACCAAGCAATGCTTCCAATTTGTTTTTGGGAATAAACGGTTCCAAGTCTACCGCTGACAAAAAGGCCTCTTCGCTAAAACTGAACAGGAATATCTTTTCTTTGGACAAATACGACAAACACATTTTATCGTTATTTTCCAAAGGCAGCAATGCCCAAGTGCTTATACTCGGTGAAAATACAGACGCTGTATTCTGTGGTTTGGCTTCGCTGGAACAAATGTTAGACTGGGACAAAGCAGAGTTTCCCTGTGTAAACATCTATGATTGGGCTGATATAAAAAATCGGGGTGTTATTGAAGGCTACTATGGCGTACCCTACTCTGCCGCTGTAACCAAAGACCTTTTCCGTTTTATGGCACGTTACAAACTAAACACTTATATGTATGGTGCAAAAAGCGACCCTTATCATTCAAAATATTGGAGCGAACCATATCCGACAAGCATAACTCCGGAACAAGAACATATTGGATACCTCACTCAAGATATGATGAAAGACATTACCGATGTTGCAAAAGCCTGCAAAGTAAATTTCATTTGGGCTATACACCCGGGAAATGCTTTTGCAGACCCCAACAACAATGAAATTATTGCTCAAATTATGAAAAAACTTGAAAGCATGTATGCTTTGGGTGTACGACAATTTGGCGTATTTGTCGATGACGTCGGTGTGCCTTCCGACCCAACTATTCTAAAACTTTGTGCAGACAATCTTTCCAGTTTACAAACCGCCATTGATGCACGTTGGAACAAACAGGGAACACCTGCTGCCGATACCGTAAAAGCATTGAACTATGTACCCCAACTCTACGCTTATTCTTGGGTAGCAGAAAACAAAGCCAAAGAATTTTACGAAAGTTTGCGAAATGTGCCGGACAAAATAAATATTTACATCACAGGGGCTAATGTTTGGTCTGTACCTAACAATAGGGATTTGAAAAAAGTGGAAGGCTGGTTAGGCAAAAAAACAAGTTGGTGGTGGAATTACCTATGCAACGACCCTGAAATGTCTAAAATATTCCTAACCGATATGAGTACCAATTTCAGAGATGAAAAACATATTCTCGGCACTATACGCATAGAAAATAACATTGACCTAAAAACACTGATTGTAAACCCAATGCAACAAGGAGCATTGTCTAAAATCGGACTATTCAGCGTAGGCGATTTCGCTTGGAACAGCACTGCATTCAACAACAATCGCAGTTGGGAAGCGGCAATACCTGCCGTAGTAGGAAAAGATAAGGCCAATGACCTGATGAATATAATTCCGGCACTTCGTTACTATGACAATGATGAGTTCGAATATTGGATTTCCAGATACAAAACATCGGTTGAAAAAGGAAAACCTGCTCCAAATTCATTGATTATTATATTAAAAAGACTCTATGCTTCTTGTTTGGTGATAGAAAAAATGAAAGACTCCCCCAACGAAAGCGACCGCTTGTTTTACAACGACATACGTCCTTGGCTGAAAAAACTTGAAGCCATGACAACAGAAGCCACTCAATTGCTTGAAAACAAACCTGCGGAAGCAATAGATTATGTAAACAATCCGGATTTCCGTTTTGATATTCTAACAGGTATGGGCGATGAAATTACCACTAAAAAGTGTACCGCAGAACTCAGTGCAAAATGCCTGCTCCCATTCATCTATTGGCTAAGAGAACAAAACAACAAACAATAAACAAAAAAGGCGATTAAAATCGCCTTTTTTGTTATTTAAATTATAGGTATATAAAGGCTGCCATTAAAGTAGCCAATCCAAATAATTATCGGGAGTTATTACGATTGTTTCTTTCACATCGTAAGCATCAAAAAACGATTTTGGAAAGCGTGTTTTGTTTTTTTTGGTATTCCACTTTATTTCAAAAGCCCTCATCGTTCCATTGCATTCTTCTATATAATCAATTTCTTGCTGTCCCGTTGTTCGCCAAAAATAAGTATTTACATGATTACCATTGTAATGATTATATTTTATACGTTCCGAAATAAAGAAATTCTCCCACAATGCCCCCATATCATTACGCATATTAATTGGATTAAACTGCTGTATTATAGCATTGCGAATGCCATTGTCGTAAAAATATATCTTTTTACTCTTTTTAAGTTCTGTACGCAGATTGCGGTTCAATCCATTTAAACGGAAAACAATGTAACATTTTTCCAACAAGTCCACATATTTTTCTATTGTCTTACTATCTGTACCAATAGTCTGTGCCAATTCATTATACGAAACTTCACTTCCCACCTGCAAAGCCAATGCAACCAACAATTTCTCTATCAAAACAGGTTTGCGTACACCTTCCATTGATAATAAATCTTGATACATATAACTTCCCGATAAGTTGAGCAAAATCTCGCGTATATTTTCTTCACCATTGATAACATCAGGATAGGAACCATATACCAGTCGGGATTCAAACAACTGCTTCACACGCAAAATACCTCCATCATTCATCAACTCTTGAGTGGAAATAGGATACAAATGATACTCGAATTTTCGACCGGTAAGTGGTTCATAAAGTTTACCTTGTAACATAAATGAGGAAGAACCAGTTACCAGCAGTTGCACATCTTTGAAATGGTCGGTAATGAGTTTAAGTATAAGACCTATACCTTGTATGCGTTGAGCCTCGTCCACATAAATAATACGATTATTCGCCACCAATTGACGCATATCGCTCAGATTATTGGCATGTTCTAACAATTCTCGTACATGAGCGTCATCACAATAAAGCGACATAATTTGCTCTTGTTCTACAGGCAATGAACTATCTTTTAATATCTGTTGGAATAATGTAGATTTACCTACTTGTCTGGCACCTATCAAAATAATAGCCTTACCCTTAAACATACGTTCTTGAATATAGTTTTGTAGTTGTCGTTTAATTAGTGTCATAATTGTTGTTATTTTGTGCTGCAAAGATACTACTAATTTTTGATAATCCAAAAAATAATATGAAATTTTTGGATTATAATCCGAAAAATTAGTAGTATTTTTTGGATTAGCCTATCACAACATCATATTTTCATATCAGTTGGTGAGCATTTTTATATAGCCATAACGTGAAACTATGCTACAAACACCCCGAATACGGCAAACCTTTAATGTAATCTTCCATCCATTGCCAATCAGGTTCATACTTGCCTTGGGCGTTGAGAATGGCGGGGAGTTTGATTTTTGATAATCTCAGTTTTGTTTGACTTGCCTTACGACCATAATTGTACCTATATTGTTCTCTATTAATAATTGTAGTCAAAAACATTGCAATGTATTTGCTGCATCTAAATTTGGGAATCAATTTTTCAACATGATCGCTTGCAGAAAAATCTTTTTCTTGATATGCACAAAATCCTAACACTGCAGAATCAACAGTGAATACATTTCCCTTTTCTGTGGCAATATTAAAATATCCTTCAATACCATTATTTACGGCTTGAGTTGTCACGTAGGGATGTGTTCCACTTCCAGATTCTTCTAAAATGTCTTTGGATGTTGTAGTTGAGCCTGTAATCTGAAACAAACCATTTTCACCATAATAATCAAACCACTCCCATTCGTCTGTTTTCAATTCTAACTTTTGTGAAGAAAGAGGCTTCGTGTCAAATTGTTTTTGCCAAACAGTTTTTGCTTTTTGGGGTAGTTTAGGAATGAGCACTTCTTTGACATAGTTTTCTATCCATTGCCAATCTATATTGCCATTAACATCAATTGGAAGTTTGATTTGTAAAGACGGAATTTTGTCACTGCCAACTCTTCCATATGAAAAACGATAACTTTCAGAATTTATTAAAACACAAATAAACAAAAGACATTCTTGTTTAACGTTGTTAAATTTAATTTTTAAAGCTTTTGTTCTTGTTCCTAAATAGAAATCCTGTGTTTGTGTTGTGGCATAAAAATTTCCTATGTGTGCTAATGAAATTGTGGTAAAATGGTTTTGTAAAGGATAATTTTCTAAAAATGCGGTTTTACAAACAATACCATTATTTTCGATAGAATGACCAACAACTGGGTAATTTCCAGCATGGCAATCCATATAAACCAAATCTTTTCCAGTGTATATCTCAAAAATTTCACTTATTTGAAACCATTTCCAATCTTTCGTTTTCATAGCCTAAAATTTTTCGTTTTGAACTAAAAACGCTGCATAATCTTTCATTTTACAAATAAAGTCTTCATCGCATAATGTAGAATAATCCGTTTCCATATACGCTTCAGCACACCATTCTTCATTGGCTTCCACGTGACGATTTACAGATTTCCCAGC
>JAFZUH010000072.1 GCA_017618435.1 Bacteroidales bacterium
TACATTATAATATCTCCAAATTTCATAGGGATACCTTGTTCCATCAAAATTATGGGGTTCTATCTCTGCTGGTGGTCCATATTTCAAATAACAAACTCCCCTATCTGTTTTATAACCTTTAAAACGCAATGTGGAATAATTGTAATTCACTTGTAACACCCTATTGTAATATTCTGCCCATGCCGCTTGTGGGTCTTCGGGATTTCGTGTGTTCCAAAAACGATAGAAAAAATTCAAACCGTCTTCATATTGTTCTTCCGATTTAAACTTATCAATAAAAGCCCGTTCTTGGTCATTGGCAATTACATGCATATAGTCCAAATAGCGTTTTAATGTGTCAAATGGAACATTTTCTACTGATTGTGCTTGAGTTTGCATTACAGACGGATTGCTCCGTTGGAAAAACAATGAAGAATAGGCATAAATAATATTTTGCGTATCTTTAATTTCTATCTTTAACAAATAATTACCTGATGGCAAATCCGATATATCAAATGTATTCATTACCAATGTATTTTGCGATGATTTCAATGTCTTTGTGCTATGATATTCTTTGACCAACACCTCCGATTGATTGCTTGGAACAATAGTAATATCGGCGATAAAATCCACATTTTCACCTATAATATTGGTATGATAAACTTCCGTCCAAAAAGATAATGAATTGACATATTCAGGATAAAAATTAGAAAAATAAGGAAAATATTCCCAACCATGTTTGCTATAATACGAAGGCGAAGACGAAGGTTCAAACTCCGATAGCAATTGTATAGAAGAAAGAGCAACAATATTATTGTTAAATATCATATCAACCGCTTGACTATGTTTGATGATATTTGTCGCCGTATCATTGGCATCTGCAATATTGAGTTTCAACATATATTTATCTTTAGGCAAGGGCAATCGCAACAGATGATAGGTATTGTTTTTGTTTTCCATAACAGTATCTGCATAAACCTCTGTTGTAAAATGTCTTTGAAAAGAATAATGACGGCTATTGTCTGTTTGTGATTGAAATTCAATATCTACAATGGCTTCTCCTTGATATTGACCATTTGCTATAGCAACATAGGTCATGGTTTTGCCTAAAAATAAAAATTGCAATTCAGCATAAGCGGAATCTGCCGTATATTCAAAACTCAAACAATTAAAATTCAGTTTCATAGGCTGTGCCAACAATGTTGAGACCAAGCCCATAAAAACAACACATATTTTCAGGTATCGCATAGTGAAATTTTTAGTCATAAATTTATCGGTATCAAGTCATTTTTATAAATACAAAAGTACAATTTTTTTATGAGGTAAAACAAAGGACGTTTATTATTTTTCCAGAAAAAATAAATAGGATTGTTTTTAAACAAAAAAAGCGTGTTTTAAACACGCTTTTTTATTGTTTAGGCATCGCCTTTGGTTCTACCAAGATTTAAGGGCAAACCTCTTGGGTCGTCATAATCTTGAATCTGTCCGTGCATACTTTCGTAACGCTTGATATTTTCATCTAAAGCAAGCAACAATCTTTTGGCATGCTGAGGAGTTAATATTACTCTTGATTTAACTTTACCTTTCGTTACCCCCGGCATCAATGCGACAAAATCCACAATAAATTCCGAATGCGAATGTGTTATTATTGCCAGATTGGCATAAACACCGTCAGCAATATCTTCACCTAAAGTAATATCAATTTTTTGCCCTTTGTTATCTTCGTCTGCCATAATTATTTTTGTTTAGATGCCATCAAATTTGCGTATTCTTCTGCAGAACCCACTATAATATTATTATAATCTTTTAAGCCTGTTCCGCATGGAATAAGTTTACCTACTATAACATTTTCTTTCAAACCTTCCAATTCATCAATTTTAGCATTGATAGCGGCTTCTGTCAATACTTTTGTTGTTTCTTGGAATGAAGCGGCAGAAATGAAACTACGTGTTTGTAATGACGCTCTTGTTATACCTTGAAGCACTTGTTTGCCAGTTGCAGGAGAAGCGTCTCTAACTTCCATCAATTGTTTGTCCTGACGTTTAAGAGCAGAATTTTCCTCTTTCACTTCTCTGGCTGTCAAAATCTGACCTTTTTGGTAACGAGTAGAATCTCCTGTTTCTACAACGACTTTTTTATCCCAAATTTCGTCATTTTCTTCATGGAAATCAACTTTGTTAATTAATTCACCTTCAAGGAAACGAGTATCACCGGGATCTTCAATTTCCACTTTTCTCATCATTTGGCGAACAATTACCTCAAAGTGTTTGTCATTGATTTTTACACCTTGCAAACGATAAACCTCTTGAATTTCATTTACAATATATTCTTGAACTTTCATAGGTCCACCGATAGCCAAAATATCTGCAGGAGTCAAAGAACCTTCCGACAATGGTGTACCGGCTCTCACGAAGTCATTTTCTTGTGCCAAAATTTGTTTGGAAGTAGAGATAAGGTATCTCTTTTCTTCTCCTGTTTTGGAGGTGATAATAACTTCACGATTACCTCTCTTCAATTTCTTACTGAAAGAAACAACACCGTCAATTTCTGCAACGACAGCAGGATTAGAAGGATTTCTGGCTTCAAACAATTCGGTTACACGTGGCAAACCACCGGTAATATCACCTGTTTTTCCAAATGTTCTTGGTATTTTCACCAAGATACCGCCAGCTTCTATCATATCGCCATCATTCACTTCCAGACGGGCACCAACAGGAATATCGTATTCTTTTAATACATCTCCGTTTTTATCAACAATTCTCATTGACGGACTCTTGGTTTTTTGACGACTTTCCATAATAATCTTGGAAGTCATACCCGTTTGTTCGTCAGTTTCGGTTCTATATGTAACCGCTTCTATAATATCATTGAAAACAACTTGTCCTGAAACTTCGGAAATAATCAACGCGTTAAATGCTTCCCATGCAGCAATTACACTTCCTTTTTTCACAAAATCGCCTTCCTTGAAATACAAGAATGAACCATAAGGAATGTTTGCCGTCATCAAAATCAATCCGGTCTTATCCACAATTTTCATTTCAGCCGAACGACCGATTACTCTATCGCAATTTACAGTTTCACCCGTATCTTTATCTTCAGCAACAACAGCAACAGTTCTCAATTCATCAAATTCGATTTGACCATCAACTTTTGCTTTTACATCTGCCTGAACACTTAAGTTACCTGCAACACCACCCACGTGGAATGTTCTCAAAGTTAACTGAGTACCCGGTTCACCAATTGATTGGGCGGCAATAACACCGACAGCCTCACCTTTTTGAACCATTTTCGAAGTTGCCAAGTTTCTACCATAACATTTTGCACAAACACCATGTTTGGATTCACATGTAAGTACGGAACGGATTTCCAATTCTTCTACACCTGCATCTTCTATTTGTTTTGCTATTTCTTCGGTCAGTTCTTCACCTTCTTTAACAATGAGTTCGCCTGTTTCCGGATGATAAACATCATGCAAAGTCGTACGTCCAAGTATTCTATCATACAAGGATTCAACCACTTCATCATTTTTCTTTAATGCGGTAACCAATAAACCTCTCAATGTGCCACAATCTTCATCTGTAATAACAACATCATGAGCAACATCGACCAAACGTCTTGTCAAATAACCGGCATCGGCAGTTTTCAAAGCGGTATCGGCCAAACCTTTACGAGCACCGTGTGTGGAAATAAAGTATTCCAACACAGACAACCCCTCTTTAAAGTTAGAAAGAATTGGATTTTCAATAATTTCACCACCAGATACACCTGCTTTGGTTGGTTTTGCCATCAAACCACGCATACCTGACAACTGACGAATCTGTTCTTGAGAACCACGAGCACCAGAATCCAACATCATATATACCGAATTGAATCCTTGTCTGTCTTTAGATAATTTATCTAACAAGATTCGACTCAATTTAGCATTTGTATGTGTCCAAATATCAATTACTTTGTTATATCTTTCAGTGTCTGTAATCAAACCGCCGTGATAATGCATTGTAACTTCATCGACTTGGTCGTTGGCCTCTTTTATCAAATCGGCTTTTTCTTCAGGGATAATAACATCACCCAAATTAAAAGACAAACCACCTTTAAATGCCATCAAATATCCCAAATCTTTTATATCATCAAGGAATTTGGCGGTTTTTGCAGTTCCTGTCTTTTTCAACACGTCACCGATAATATTTCTTAATGCTTTTTTGGTCAATAATTCATTAATGAAACCAAATT
The DNA here is from genome assembly GCA_017618435.1 of Bacteroidales bacterium. Classification (GTDB taxonomy): domain Bacteria; phylum Bacteroidota; class Bacteroidia; order Bacteroidales; family WCHB1-69; genus UBA1205. Next base: position 4,210 of record JAFZUH010000072.1, read on the forward strand.
CATCAGGTACAACTCTATTGAACAGAACTCTACCTACAGTTGTGTCTATCAACTGCATTTTGCCGTCTCCGTCTTTATTGACACGACATTTGATAACAGCATTGGTATGTACTTTATTTTCAGCATGTGCCATTACAACTTCTTCTTGAGAATAAAATACCATACCTTCTCCCTTCACTTTCATTGTTTCGGTGGATCGCAAAGGTTTGGTAATGTAATACAAACCAAGCACCATATCCTGAGAAGGCACTGTAACAGGAGCACCATTGGCAGGATTCAATATATTATGAGAAGCCAGCATTAACATTTGTGCTTCCAATATAGCAGCATTGCCAAGAGGAACGTGTACAGCCATTTGGTCACCATCAAAGTCGGCATTGAAAGCGGTACAACACAAGGGGTGCAATCTAATGGCTTTCCCCTCTACCAACTTGGGTTGGAACGCTTGAATACCAAGACGGTGCAAAGTCGGAGCACGGTTCAACAAAACCGGATGACCTTTCAATATATTTTCGAGAATATCCCAAACAACAGGGTCTTTTCTGTCAACTATTTTCTTGGCCGATTTTACGGTTTTTACAATACCTCTCTCCAATAATTTTCTGATAATAAATGGTTTGAACAATTCAGAGGCCATTTCCTTAGGCAAACCGCATTCATTTAATTTCAAATCAGGACCAACAACAATTACAGAACGACCTGAATAATCCACACGTTTACCTAATAAGTTTTGACGGAAACGACCTTGTTTCCCCTTCAAACTATCAGACAATGATTTTAATGGACGAGCCTCTGATTTAAATACCGATTTTTTGGAATTATCAAATAATGAATCCACAGCCTCTTGCAACATACGCTTTTCATTACGCATAATTACATCAGGAGCCTTGATTTCAATCAAACGTTTCAGACGATTGTTTCTAATAATAACCCTACGATACAATTCATTTAAATCTGAAGTTGCAAAACGTCCGCCATCTAATGGCACCAAAGGTCTCAATTCTGGTGGTATAACCGGAATAACTTTAACAATCATCCATTCCGGTTTATTTTCCATACGTTTGCGGCTGTCTCTAAATGATTCAAAAACATGCAAACGTTTTAGAATTTCATGTTTACGTTGTTGAGATGTTTCTTTGTTTGCTTTATCTCTTAATTCGTAAGATTCTTTGTCTATATCTATTTGGCAAATCAAATCTTGAATGGCTTCTGCTCCCATTTTGGCAATAAACTTATTGGGGTCAGAATCATCTAATAATTGATTTTCTTTCGGAAGTTTGTCCAAATATTCCATATATTCTTCTTCTTGAAGCAAATCCAAACGAGATGCACCCAATTCTGCTGCAGCCCCCGGTTGAATAACCACATATCTTTCATAATAAATGATTGCTTCTAATGCCTTTGAAGGCAAACCGACAAACAAGCCCAAACGATTAGGCAAGGATTTGAAAAACCAAATATGGGCAACAGGTATTACCAACTGAATATGTCCCATACGTTCTCTACGTACCTTTCTTTCAGTTACCTCAACACCACAATGGTCGCAAATAACACCTTTATAACGAATACGTTTGTATTTTCCGCAATGACATTCCCAATCTTTTATCGGACCAAATATTCTCTCACAGAACAAACCGTCCCGTTCTGATTTATAGGTACGATAATTAATGGTTTCAGGCTTAGTTACTTCTCCTTTTGAACGTTCTAATATCAGTTCAGGGGAAGCCAAACTTATCGTAATTTTTGAAAAATCTTTTCTTACATTATTATCTTTTCTGAAAGCCATGATTCTCTTGTATAAACAAATTCAAAATTTTAATTAACTACTCCGTATTAGTCAAATGTTACCTCTAAACACAAACTACGTAATTCATTTACTAACACATTGAACGACTCCGGTAATCCTGGAGTTGGTGCAACTTCACCTTTCACTATTGCTTCATAAGTTTTTGCACGTCCATTCACATCATCAGATTTTATGGTCAATATTTCACGAAGAATATTGGCTGCACCAAATGCTTCTAATGCCCAAACCTCCATTTCTCCGAAACGTTGTCCACCAAATTGAGCCTTACCGCCTAATGGTTGTTGTGTTATTAAAGAATATGGTCCAATTGAACGGGCATGCATCTTATCATCAACCATGTGATGCAACTTCAACATGTATATATAACCGACTGTTACAGGTTGTTCAAATCTATCACCGGTACCACCATCGTACAAATATACACTACCATTTTCAGGCAAATTTGCTTCCTTTAGATAACGATTTACATCATCAATAGTTGCACCATCAAAAATTGGGGTAGCAAACTTTTTGTCCAATATTTTACCTGCCCAACCCAATATGGTTTCATATATCTGTCCTATATTCATACGTGAAGGCACACCAAGAGGATTCAATACAATATCCATTGGAGTTCCATCTTCCATAAACGGCATATCTTCTTCTCTTACTATCTTAGCAACAATACCTTTGTTACCGTGACGCCCTGCCATTTTATCACCTACACGCAATTTACGTTTGCTAACCAAATAAACTTTTGCCATTTGAACAATACCAGATGGAAGTTCATCTCCAACTGTAATCGCAAATTTCTTACGTGTTGTTACGGCTACCAATTCACGATACTTTTCACTATAATTACGAACGACACGCTCAACCAAAGCATTTACTTTGTTGTCGGTTGTCCATTTTGTCAAATTCACACAATTATAGTCAATGGCAGACAAAGCCTTTTGAGAAAATTTCGGTCCTCTGGGTATCAATATGTTACCCATATTATCTTGAACACCATGTGATAATTTACCTTCAAGTATCTTATACAATTTCTGTACCAATTTGTCTTTCAAAGCGTCTGCTTCTTTATCAAATTGGGTTTCAACGTCTTTTACGGTTTCTTTCTCCTTGATTTTGCCTTTTCTTGTTTTCATTTTCATTATACGTGAAAACAATCTGTTACTCAAAACCACACCTTCTGTTGATGGTGGTGCTTTTAATGAAGCATCTTTCACATCACCGGCCTTATCACCGAATATCGCTCTAAGCAATTTTTCTTCCGGTGTTGGATATGATTCTCCTTTAGGAGTAATTTTTCCGATAAGAATATCACCTTCTTTAATATGAGTACCAACACATACCAATCCGTTTTCATCCAGATTTTTGGTTGCATCCAAGCCAACATTAGGAATATCGTTTGTAAGTTCTTCTGCACCGCGTTTGGTTTCTCTCACTTCCAAAGTATATTCATCTACATGAATAGAAGTAAACCAATCTTCTTTTACTACTTTTTCGGAAATTACAATAGCATCTTCAAAATTATACCCCTTCCAAGGCATAAACGCAACTTTAAGGTTACGTCCTAAAGCCAATTCTCCATCTTTAGTAGCATAACCTTCTGTCAATATCTGACCTTTGGTAACTCGTTGGCCTCTACGTACAATAGGTTGAATGTTGATAGAAGTACTTTGATTGGTTCTTTGATGTTTTATCAAATGATAAGTTTTCAAATTACTATCGAAACTTACCAAATCATCAACTTCCGTTCTATCATATTTTATTCTTATTTGTGTTGCATCTACATAATCAACTTCCCCTTCTCCTTCTGCATATATTTGAGAACGGGAACAACGTGCAACACTTTCTTCTATACCTGTTCCAACAATCGGAGCCTCCGGTTTCAACAAAGGTACTGCTTGACGCATCATGTTTGACCCCATCAAAGCACGGTTAGCATCATCGTGTTCCAAGAATGGAATCAAAGAAGCAGCGATTGAAGCAATTTGGTTTGGTGCAACATCAACGGCATCTAATTGGTCTGGAGCAACAATAGGATAATCAGCGGTTCTACGAGCCTTGATTCTATCCGTTTTAAATTCTCCTGTTTTTTTGTCGTATGGAGTTGTTGCTTGTGCAATGGTTAAGTTTTCTTCTTCTTCTGCACCCATATACACCAACGGTTCATTCAAAGCAACTTTTCCATCAACAACTCTCCGATATGGAGTTTCTATAAATCCTAAATTATTGATTTTTGCATATACACACAAAGATGAAATCAAACCAATATTAGGTCCTTCAGGAGTTTCAATAGTACATAAACGTCCGTAGTGAGTATAGTGAACGTCCCTGACTTCAAAACCTGCCCTATCTCTAGACAAACCACCTTGACCTAATGCAGAAATTCTTCGTTTGTGAGTAACTTCTGCCAAAGGATTGGTTTGGTCCATAAATTGGGAAAGTTGGTTGGTTCCAAAAAATGAATTGATAACTGATGCCAATGTTTTCGCATTTATCAAATCTATCGGCGTAAACAATTCATTGTCACGAACATTCATTCTATCTTTGATAGTTCGTGTCATTCTCATCAACCCAATACCGAATTGAGATGACAATTGTTCACCAACGGTTCTGATTCTTCTATTGCTCAAGTGATCAATGTCATCAACTTCTGCCTTTGAATTGATTAATTCAATTAAATGCTTGATAATAGAAATAATATCCTCTTTGGTAAGTACTCTTATATCCGGAGAAATATTCAAATTCAATTTTTTGTTGATACGATACCGACCTACTTCACCCAAATCGTATCGTTTATCAGAAAAGAACAATTTATCCAATGCTTGACGA
>JAFZUH010000073.1 GCA_017618435.1 Bacteroidales bacterium
CGATATTGTTGACATAGTAAAAGCAAATGAAAATCCAAAAGAAAAATTAGTTGATTTTTTAACAGAACATATAACATCAAACCTAAAAAACGGTTTAGAAAATGCAAGGAAAGCGGCAAAAAAATATTATGAGTAGTGCAACATTAACAAAAAACGAGCAAATTGATAATATTTTTGACGCAATAGAGGGTTTAATCCCGCACAATGTGTTAATATCTTGCCCGGACTGGGCAGAAAACAACCGTTATATGAATACAAAAGTTACGGGGCGTGCCGGTAATTTTAGTTTTAAAAACGCACCATATTGCCGTGAAATTGCGGATTGTTTTTCAAAAAACAACCCGGTACAACAAGTGGCAATTATGAAAGGGGTACAACTGGGTTTAACAACATCAGTTATTGAAAACGTAATCGGATATTCAATTGATAACGACCCGTGCCCTATGATGTTTGTATTTCCAACAGATGTTGACGCAGAAAATTACAAAAAATTAAAAATTGATAATTTAATAGATAATGCAAATTTGCGTGATAAAATTGCACCTGAAACAGATAACAAAAATACACGCCGCACCGGTGATACTTCAAAGTTATTAGAATTTATAAACGGTTTTTTAATTTTTGCAAGTTGCCGCAAGGGTAATGATTTAAGACGTACAAACGTAAAAAAACTTTTTCTTGATGAACTTGACGCATTTGTAGATGAAATAAAAAATGAGGGCTCGCCCATTGAAATTGCGGTTAAACGTACCGATAGTTATGTTGAAAAAGGGCGTAAAATTTGCTATAACTCAACACCGGTTTTGGCACACAAAAGCAAAATAAACGAATTTTATTTAAAGGGCGATTGCCGCAAATATTATGTACCTTGCCCGCATTGCGGCGGTATGCAAGAACTTGTTTTTTATAAAAGCGACGGCGGGTTATACCCGGATGAAAAAGCAACAATAAAAAACAAAGTTAAAACAAAACCATACGGTTTAATATTTGATGTTAAAGAGTGCCGCCAGGGTAATTATGAAAGCGTGCGTTATAGGTGCATGCATTGCGGTGAAGATTTTAAAGACTATCATAAACGCACAATTTTGCAGGACGGTGAATGGCGGGCAACGCAACAAAGTAAAATCCCGTTTTACCGTTCTTATCACATATCGGCGTTATATAGTTTAACAAAACCGTGGTGGAATATTGTTTTTGATTTTATTGACGCCGGCACAAACCCTAAAAAATTGCAGTCATTTTATAACCTGGATTTGGGTTTGCCCTTTGAAGATAGAACCGGCGGCGTTGAATATCAAACCGTGCACCGGTTAAAAGATGACACAATGCAAAATAACTATGTGCCGCCCGATGCGTTATTTTTAACGTGTTGTGCAGATATTCAGCGTGATAGGATAGAATGTGAAATTAAAGCATGGGGCGACCGTTACAGATGTTGGGGCATATCACACCGGGTATTTTACGGCAATACGCTTGATTTATACGACCCGTGTTGGCAAGAACTTGCAAAGGTTAAAGATGAAGTTTTTAACAACGGGCAACGTATTGAAATAATGCTTGTTGACTCCGGCGACGGTGAATTAACAGACGTTGTATATAATTTTTGTGATTTAGACGAGGAGCGGTTAATATTACCGTTAAAGGGTTTTGTTTCAAAACCTCGCACCCGTGAAAAATACAAACTTGTTGAAATTAAAGACTATGACGATTTGTATTTGGTTGAAATTTACACAGATTTATACAAAAACCAACTTGCCCGTTATTTTTCACAAGAAGAAAGAATTGATGACGAATATCCCGACGGGTGGTTTACTTTTGCTGCCGGTTATAGTGATGAATATTTCAGACAATTAACAACCGAGCGTAAAGTTAAAACCAAAACACCCGACGGGCTTGTAAATATAAAATGGGAGCAGCACGGGCGTAACGAGGCGTTTGACTTAAACGTGTATAATTTGGCGGCAGCGGATTTAATCATACAAAGATATTCATATTTTTATTTGAGATTAGAAAACCCAAACCCCCGTGAAGTTTTTAAATTTTTAAAAACGGTAAATACCGTTAAACAAAAGGAGGTTTAGTCAATGGAAGATTACACAATTGACGAATTAAAAGAAATAGTAACAACCTTAAAAGTGGCATATAAAACCGCAGCACAGGCGGGCGGGGTTACATCTTATACCATAAAATCGGGGCAAGGTGAAAACACCGTTACGCAAGCGTCCCTCGGTAGTATAAGGGCTGAATTAAACCATTTTACATATTTGTTAAATGAGAGATTAGAACAACAAAACGGCAGCCATTGCACGTTTGTAAGGAGTGCGGGGATATAAGCATGGGTATATTTGATATAATTTTTAAAAAACAAATACAACAAAGAGCGGCAGACGCAGCGGGGTGGATATACCCCGCCGGCACATTATATGGTATAAATTTTGACGGTGAACAAGAACCGGGAGCAATGCCTAACGATTTTGTTTATGATGTTGATTATTATACAATGGCGGAGCGGGCATACACGCTTATTACGGTTAATGAATATGCAAGGTTAATCGTAACACGTTTAACACAATTTGTTGTTGGTACGGGTTTAAGATTACACCCCGAACCGATGAAAGATTTTTTAAAACGTGTTTTTAATATAAACTTGCCCGAAGATTTTGCAAAAAATATACAAGAATTATGGAATTTATTTGAAGATGATAAAAATTTAAGCCGCACAAAAGACGATAATTTACACATGCTTGCAATTAAAGCATATTTTAATGGTTTAATTGCCGGCGATGTTCTTATTATAAAACGTATTGTAAATAATAATCTTGAATACCAACTTGTTAATGGTTTGGCGGTGCGTTCATCTAAAACAATGAATGACAAAACAAAAAATAAAATCATTGACGGGGTAGAAATTGACGCAAACGAATGCCCGGTTGCCTATTATATTTATGACAAAGAGGGTAAAGAACAAAGAATTGCGGCAAGAGATAATAAAGGGCGTTTACTTGCCTGGTTAATACCGGTCGGCATAAAAAGATTAAACAGCCCCCGTGCTTATTCACGGCTCGGTGTAATTATGCAAAAATTACACAAAATAGGGCAATATACTAATTCTGAAATAATGGCAGCCGAGGCAAACTCAAAATTTGCGGCAACCATTGAACAAGAAAAAGACAGTACGGGCGTTAATCCTATTAAAAGCATACCGGGCATGCCCCGTGGTATTAAAGAATATTTAAGCAATGCCCCGGCGGACGTAGAAAATACCGGTGTTATTGAAAAGTTTAAATCGGCGTTGCAACGTATCCCGGCGGGCTTATTTATACACATGCCAAAAGGGCAAAAACTTAATTCATTTGACACAAAACGCCCAAATGTTAATTTTTCAGCGTTTTTGGATGCGTCAATGAAATATAACACGGCTTGTGAGGGCATACCATTTGAAGCCGCAGTTATGCAATTTTCAAACAACTTTTCCGCAAGTCGTGCGGCATTGAAAATGTTTGAAATGATTTTAAGGTTTGGGCGTAAATATACAATGGAGGATTATTTCTATAAACCCATTTATGAACAGTTTTTTGAATTAGGATGTTTAAAAAACAATATTATTGCCCCCAAATTTTTAGAATTAAAAAATGATTACGGTTATTTGGATAACGCTTATTTAAAAGCAAAATTTGTGGGCGTGCAAATACCGCATATTGATGAAGTAAAAGAAGTAAACGCCGTTTTAAGTAAATTAAAAGGTGGTTTAACAACATTTGAACAAGCCCTTGAAAGTTTGGGTAATACAATTGACTTTGACACACTCATAGAACGCCGAAAAATTGAAGAAAAGAAAATTAAGGCAGCGGGGTTATCTTTTGAAACCCTATTTGCCCCGGACAATGGCGGCGGCAACGATGAGGACACCGAGTCAGATACAAAAGATATAAAAAGAAAATGAAGAAATTAAAAAAGGAGCAGGAAAATGGCAGAAAATCAGAAATTAAAAGTGGCGGATTTACCGCAAGATGAACAA
>JAFZUH010000074.1 GCA_017618435.1 Bacteroidales bacterium
CTATTTGTTCTATATTGCTAATTACACTTTTGCCTTTTGCACTCAAAGCGGCAATCAATTGTGCCACCCCCGCACGAATATCGGGAGAGGTCATATTGGTACCCCTCAAAGCATTTTGATGATTCAAGCCAATAACCGTTGCCCGGTGTGGGTCGCAAAGAATAATTTTTGCCCCCATATCTATCAATTTGTCCACGAAAAACAATCTGCTTTCAAACATTTTTTGATGGATAAGCACACTTCCCTTTGCCTGAATAGCCGTAACGAGAGCAATACTTATCAAATCGGGGGTAAATCCGGGCCATGGAGCATCGGCAATGGTCATAATAGACCCGTCCATAAACGATTCCACTTCATACATTTCCTGTTCAGGGATAAAAATATCATCACCGTTGTGTTCCATTTTTATGCCCAAGCGGCGGAAAACTTCGGGAATAATACCCAAATGTTCGTAAGCCACATTTTTGATGGTGATTTCAGATTTTGTAATCGCCGCCATTCCGATAAAACTGCCTATTTCTATCATATCGGGCAGCAATCTGTGCGAACAGCCTTTCAGATATTCCACGCCTTCTATGGTCAGCAGATTGGAACCCACACCCGAAATTTTGGCACCCATACGGTTCAACATTGTACACAATTGATAGATATAAGGTTCGCAAGCCGCATTAAAAATGGTAGTGGTTCCTTCGGCCATTACTGCAGCCATAACAATATTGGCAGTACCGGTAACGGAGGCTTCGTCAAGCAACATGTAGGTTCCCGACAACTTTTCGGTTTCCACTTTGTAAAGCATTTGCTGGGCAGAATATTCGAATTTTGCTCCTAATTTTTGCAAACCGATAAAATGGGTATCCAATCTTCTTCGGCCTATTTTATCGCCCCCCGGACTTGGAGCGGCTCCCTTGTGAAACCGACCCAACAATGGTCCGAGAATCATAATTGACCCCCGTAAGGCATTGGCTTTTTGGACAAATTCCTTGCTTTCCATATAAGCAAAATCCAATTTTTCAGCCTGAAATGAATAAGTATCCGTATTTATTTGCTCCACTTCAACCCCCATACCCTTAAACAATTCTATCAAACGATTGATATCGTGAATATGGGGAATATTGGATATGGTAACCTTTTCAGGGGTAAGCAAAACGGCACACAAAACCTGTAAAGCCTCATTTTTAGCACCTTGCGGTATCAATTCCCCTTTCAACCGATTGCCGCCATGTATTTCAAAACTACTCATTTTTCTTTATTTATTTTTAATTTAACAACAAATGTTTACTTGAAAAAACTGCCATATATTGTTCACAAAATCTGACAACATCCACTTTTTCACCTAACATCAGGTCTGATTCTCCGTAAGTAAAATTAATAATTTTCAACTTTACACTACCGCCGTCCCGTTTCTGTTTTGTATTATTAACAATGGTCAGCAACGATTCCACATATTCGGAAGTTACTTCATCGGAAAGCAATGATATGGTTATTCCCTTGGCTTGCTTGGGCAATACTTCTTCCAACAAAGCGGCATTAACCACTTTTAAACGGTAATCTCCAACATTTTCACCGAAATCCTTTCTTTCTTTATCAATATTATACCCCAAAACGGCTTTTACCTCCAAGGCCAATAAAATATTGGCTTTGCAAAGATGTCTGAATTTGAGAAAATCTTCTTTAAATAAAGAAAATTCCTGCGACCCTGTTTTGTCTTCCAAAATAAAAACACCGAACTCATCTCCTTTTTTGGTCGTTTTTATTTCAGCATGCGAAACAATACCGGCAATACAGGCAGGTTGTTCTTTAAACCGTTTAATGTTTTGTATTTCAGAAAATTCAGAAATATTATTTCTATAAAATGATTTTATTTCCACACTAAAATCATCAAGAGGGTGTCCGGAAATAAAAAATCCCGTTACATCTCTTTCTTTCATCATTTTTTCCAAGGAGCCCCAAGGCTGACAATCAGGGAACTGTATCAATTCTTCATTATCTTCGCTTGCCGAATCAAAAAGTGTTGTTTGTTTCATCAATTTGGTTTGCTGATATGAAGTGGCATATTTCATCATTTTTTCCAAAAAGGTGGTTCCTTTCGACTCATCAAAAAATTGTGCCCGATGATTATCGCCCAAACCGTCAAAAGCCCCCGCATAAGCCAAAGACTCTAATGTTTTTTTGCCGCACGACCTCAAATTGATACGCTGCAAAAAATCAATTGTGGAACGATAAGGGCCATTGGCATCTCTTTCAGTTATAATATCTTGTGCAGAAGTTTCGCCAACACCTTTTATGGAAGCCATACCAAAACGGATTTCCCCGTGTTTATTGACAGTAAAATAAGCGTCAGATTCATTCACATCTGGTCCAAGCACCTTGACATTCGCCTGTTTGCAATCTGCTATCAATTTGGTAATATCCTTTACTTCTTTTGCATTTGTCAAATTGGCTGCCATAAATTCAGCCGGATAATGTGCTTTGAGATAAGCGGTTTGATAAGCCACCCACGAATAACAAGTGGCATGACTTTTGTTGAACGCATAAGAGGCAAATTTTTCCCAATCCGCCCAAATTTTTTCCAGTATTTTTTGGTCATGCCCGTTTGCCTTTCCGCCCTCAAGAAAAAGTTCTTTCAGTTCAAGCATTTTGGCAATTTGCTTTTTACCCATCGCCTTTCTCAGGTTATCGCTTTGCCCTCGTGTAAAATTGGCCAGCAAACGCGACAACAACATGACTTGTTCCTGATAGACAGTAACTCCGTAGGTATCCTTTAAATATTTCTCCATTATAGGAATGTCATATTTTATATCCTCTTTGCCGTGTTTTCGTGCAATAAAGGAAGGGATATAATCCATTGGGCCCGGTCTATACAAGGCATTCATGGCTATCAAATCTTCAAATTTAGTGGGTTGCAACTCTTTCAGATATTTTTGCATACCATCAGATTCAAACTGGAACACGCCCGTGGTATCTCCCCTGCTAAACAACTGATAAGTAGCCTCATCGTCAATGGGAATACTGTCTATATCAACCGTTATACCTCTTGAACGTTTGATAATATCAATCGTTTCTTTGATGATAGACAAAGTTCGCAAACCCAAAAAGTCCATCTTGATTAGCCCAACCGATTCAATGACAGAACCTTCATATTGGGTAAC
>JAFZUH010000075.1 GCA_017618435.1 Bacteroidales bacterium
ATTACCCATACCGTAACCGCCGGCAACGATAATTCTTGCTCCTTTCAAATCCACTTTTGGCTCTTCCACTTGTCTGTCAATAATTTGTACAAGTTCATCAATATCAGCAGGTATGGCTATATTTATGGGTTTTACTACAGGGTTGTTTTTTGGTAGTGTTTCCAATTTCATCACACCTTCTCTGACGGTAGCCATTTGCGGACGTGTTTCTGGATTGACAATGGTTGCAATAATATTGCCGCCGAAAGCCGGTCTTATCTGATAGAGCAAATTGTTGTAAGTCATGTTCTTTTTGTTGTCGGTGTGATTGCCGATTTTCAAAGAGGTACAATCAGCGGTAAGACCGCAACGCAAAGCCGAAGCAATATGCGGAGCCAAATCTCTGCCTACCGATGTGGCACCAAAAAGTACTATCTCAGGTTTTTCTGCTTCAAACAAGCCTTGAACCACGTGTGCATGGGGCATGCTTCTGTAGGGAAACAGACGTTTGTCATCTAAAGCATGAATGGTGTCCACACCGAAATAATGCAATTCATCTATTGCTTTGTCCAATTGAAAGCCAAGCAAAACCGCTTCTAACTTTACATTCAATTGTTGTGCCAATTTTTTTCCTTTGGAAAGCAGTTCTTTGGATACTTCTGCTACCGATCCATTTTCTTTTTGTTCGCAATATACAAATATGTTGTTCATAAACTTTCTAAATCAATAAAACTTTAAAATTATTATCCACCGATAACTTTGCTGTCTATCAGTTCCACCATCATTTGTTCAATATCGTTGTCGCAAGCGGACAATACTTTGGAGTCTTTTTGTGTCAAAACGATATTGTCGACTTTTTTTACCTTGGTAGGGGAGCCGTTCAAACCCAATTGTTCCACATTGGCATTGACAGCATCGGCATTCCATTCTTCTATATGTAGATAAGGTCTTTCTTCATACAATTTCTTGTATGGGGCACCTACCGATTCCATTTCGGTTTTAGACTTGGCATATTTGTATTTCAATACCAAATTGGCTTTTCTGCTTCTACATGTTTTTGCCGAAGAATGTACGGTTACCAACAAGGGCAGTTTGGCTTTTACGATTTCAAAACCGTGTTCCAATCTACGTTTGATAGTCATGGTTTGAGGTTCAACACTAACAATTTCTTCTGCGTAGGTAACTTGTGCAAAATGTAATTTTTCTGCAATTTGAGGTCCCACTTGTGCGGTGTCGCCGTCAATGGCTTGCAATCCGCAAAAAATAAGGTTGGGATTTAATTTTTCTACGGCTTTTGACAAGGCATAAGAGGTTGCTAAGGTATCCGAGCCTGCAAATTTGGCGTCTGACAACAAAAAACCGCCATCAGCACCTCTATACATGGCTTCTCTGATAATATCTGTTGCTCTTGTCGGCCCCATAGTGATAACGTGGACGGTAGCATCCGGTATTTGGGATTTTACCTCCAAGGCCATTTCCAAAGCGTTAAGGTCATCGGGATTAAATATTGCGGGAAGAACGGCTCTGTTGATAGTTCCGTCTTCTTTCATGGCATCTTTGCCGACATTTCTTGTATCTGGCACTTGCTTGGCCAATACAACTATACGAAAACTCATATAAATTTATATTTAAAAATTATTTGTTTGCAAAGATAACATTTTTTTTACAAACAAAATCATATTTTGGTTTTTAGCGTATCTTTAGCACAAAACTATGTACTTACAAAGTCCAAAATTGGCAAATATTATTTTATTGCCAATATTTATTTTACTAACTCTTCGTACAATTTGAACAATACCCCGACAATCTCTGATTCGCTCATCTTCGCATTGAAGCCGTATGCTTGCATTACTGCCTTGTCGTTCTCGCGATGGGCTTTGTGCAAATCGGGAGTGGCTCCTTGCATAGATACGAAAAGTTGTTATAAACTATATACTTTATTGATAATCACAACAAATATTTTCTATTCTTATATTTGGTGGATGTACCTCAAAAAGTACATAACAATATTTATCCTTATCTTTTGTACTTTCATATCTAAAACCATCTAGTTTGATGTTACACTCATTTTTTAGATAATAACCACATTGCCCAAGAAAGTTTGGCAATGTATATTCAGATGGATTCCATTCTTTATTGTCTGATGAAAGAGGTTTCTTGCAAAAGTCATACACAAGACCGCCGCTTTTCTTCAAGTCTATACATCGTAATGGTCGAGTTACTCTTAATTGTGCAATTTGAACTTCATCGCATCCAAGTTCTGCTGCTGTAGTTTCTTTATCTTCACTCACATATAACAACGCAACTCCATAGGGATTGAAGCGTCCTATATTCGGTATTCCTGTATCAGGTTCAAGCATTTCCTCATCTTTGAAAAAAGCCTCATTGCCGTTCAATTTTCTTGCTCGATAAAATATTGTTCCTTCGTTTACCATTACGCAATGTTCTATGGCTTTCTCTTTCAAACTATCAAAGATTTTCCAGCCCGTTCCACCTTGTTTTTCCATAGCCATAAACGGATATTTCTTTAAAAAACGTATGAAATTACAAAGTTCCCCCTTTGTTATATCAGGAAAAAGACAATTCAAGGAAACAAAATCTTTTGTATTAGATCCGTCAATTTCTAACTCCCCGTCTTTGAATATGGGCTCAAGAGTTTTTTCATTTAGTTTAAGTATACCTTCTTTTTTATCAAATAAATTAGGGTATATTTCCTCATCGAAAAATTTTTCATCTTTATGTTCATAAAAAACACAATAGGGAAAATTACGTCGTAAAGATAAAATTGCATCAGGTATTGTTAAACAAGATATTATTTTGTTAATTTCTTTAACATTATTAAGATACTCTTGTAGGTTTTTAGGAGTAATATTATCCAAAACACCTTTTAAAGGTGATATTGATTCTAATGAAATTATAGGTTTTAATAAGTGATACAATGCTGTATATGGTGCATTTAGAGCATCTATCATTTCTTGTGTTTTCATCATTG
>JAFZUH010000076.1 GCA_017618435.1 Bacteroidales bacterium
GCTTTGATCATGGCAAGATTTTCAATCTTCACCAATGATTCCGGAGCCATATACAACAATTTTGTTTTTCCTGCCTGCAAATCCGTACGTACTGCCATTTGCTCCGCTTTGTTCAATGTGGAATTGTACACATGGGCAATAGCGGAATCGGTAGAATAATTACGAATAATATCCACTTGATTTTTCATCAATGCAATTAGGGGGGAAACAACGATAGCCGTTCCATCCATCATTAAAGCAGGCAATTGATAGCATAACGATTTGCCCCCGCCTGTAGGCATAATAACAAAAGAGTTGCGACCTTGCAGCACATTATTAATAACCGCTTCCTGATTACCTTTGAATTTATCAAAGCCGAAAAACTGTTTCAGTGCTCCATGTATATCATATTTCTTTTTCTGTTCTTCTTGCATCTAATATCTTTTCCATTTAAATGCAAAGATATAAAAAAACAATTTCCCAATCTTTTTTTTCATTTTTTTTTTCTGCTTTTTGAGAAATAATTTTTCATTTTAAATACAAAATACTAAAATTCAATACAATAAAATACATTTGCAAGTATTAAAAACAGCAATTGGAATCATATAAAATAGCCAGAAACACAAAAAAAACAAAAAATTTCGTTTTGTATTCAAAAAAATGCTACCTTTGCACGGTATAAAAGAGTAGATTATAATAAGAAATTTAAGGAAAATTATTAAGTTATGTATTTAACACCTGAAGTTAAGAAAAAAATTTTTAGCGAATACGGAAAGTCAGAATTTGACACAGGCTCAATAGAAGCACAAGTAGCCTTGTTTACCTACCGTATATTACATTTAACCCAACATCGTAAAGAAAACCATAAAGATTTGGTTACAGAGCGTTCTTTGGTACGCTTGGTCGGCAAAAGAAGAAAACTTCTTGATTATTTAAAACGTACTGATATCGAAAGATACAGAGCACTTATCAAGAAATTGAACCTCAGAAAATAAGCATTTGTTTATATAAAAAAAGGCAAAATATTTTGCCTTTTTTTATATAATTATGTTTTAACAACTTAAAGAAAATTAAGTTGTTAAATGTTTTTATTATTAATTGTAAAAAGGTAAAAAATGATAGTTACAAAAACATTTGATATTGGTGACGGAAGACAAATCACCATAGAAACCGGAAAATTGGCCAAACAAGCCGATGGTTCCGTTGTTGTTCGTATGGGAAATACGATGTTGTTGGCTACAGTATGTAGCAAAAAAGAGGCTGCAGAAAACGTGGATTTTATGCCACTCTCTGTTGAATATCAGGAAAAATATGCAGCAGTAGGACGTTTTCCCGGAGGTTTTTTCAAAAGAGA
This sequence comes from Bacteroidales bacterium, assembly GCA_017618435.1. Taxonomy (GTDB): domain Bacteria; phylum Bacteroidota; class Bacteroidia; order Bacteroidales; family WCHB1-69; genus UBA1205. Next base: position 1,334 of record JAFZUH010000076.1, read on the forward strand.
ATCAAGACCTTCTAATTATGAAATTTTAATTGCCCGTTTGGTTGACAGAGCATTAAGACCATTATTTCCTGAAGATTATCATGCTGAAACACAAGTTTTGGTAACCTTAATTTCCGGAGACAAAAACAATTATCCTGACGCATTGGCAGGTTTGGCTGCTTCAGCGGCATTATCTGTTTCCGATATTCCATTTCACGGACCGATTTCAGAAGTGCGTGTTGCAAGAATTGACGGCAAAATGTGCATCAACCCAAGTGCTGACGCTTTGGAAAGAGCAGATTTGGATATTATCGTAGCCGCTTCTATGGATAATATTATGATGGTTGAAGGTGAAATGAACGAAGTGCAAGAACAAGACCTTTTGGAAGCCTTAAAAGCAGCACACCAAGCCATCAAAATACAATGCCAAGCACAAATAGAATTGGCACAAGAAGTTGGGAAAGCCAAAAGAGAATACTGCCATGAAACCAACGATGAAGAACTCAAAGCAAGAGTACGGGCAGAAACATTTGACAAAGTGGTAGCCATTGCCTCTCACCCAACCTCCAAACAAGAACGGAACGAAGCGTTTGAAAAAATCGTAAACGATTTTATTGAAACTATTCCGGAAGAAGAACGCGAAGCCAAAACTCCGTTGGTTGCCCGTTATTATAGCGAAGTGGAATGGGAAGCCGTTCGTTCGGTTGTACTTAACACAAGACAAAGATTAGACGGCAGACAATTAGACCAAATCCGTCCTATCTGGTGCGAAGTGGATTATTTGCCATCAGCCCATGGGTCTTCTATTTTTACACGTGGAGAAACACAGTCATTGTCCACATGTACCTTGGGAACTAAATTAGACGAACAAATTATAGACGGTGCCATAATAGAAGGTACCAATAACTTTTTGTTGCACTACAATTTTCCTCCATTCTGTACAGGTGAAGTAAAACCTATCCGTAGTACAGGACGTAGGGAAATCGGACACGGCAACTTGGCCATGAGGGCATTGAAACCCATGCTACCAACAGGTGAAGATAATCCTTATACCATTCGTTTGGTATCTGATATTTTGGAATCCAACGGTTCTTCTTCAATGGCAACAGTTTGTGCCGGCACGTTAGCGTTGATGGACGCCGGTGTGAAGATAAAAAAACCTGTTTCCGGTATCGCCATGGGTATGATAAGCGATAGCAAGACGGGGAAATATGCTATTTTGTCAGATATTTTAGGCGATGAAGACCACCTTGGAGATATGGACTTCAAAGTTTGTGGAACTGCCGATGGAATCACGGCTTGCCAAATGGATATAAAAGTGGAAGGCTTGTCTTATGAAGTATTGGCAGAAGCCTTGGAACAAGCCCGCCGCGGACGTTTGTTTATCTTGGGAAAACTTACCGAAACCATTGCCCAACCAAGAGAAGACTACAAACCATTTGTACCTCGTATTGTCAAAATAACCATTCCAAAAGACTTTATCGGTGCCGTTATCGGACCGGGAGGAAAAGTTATTCAAGAAATACAAAAAACAACCAATACCGTTATCACAATTACTGAAGAAGGCGAAGTCGGAGTTGTGGACATTGCTTCTGCTGACAAAGATTCTATCAATGCCGCTTTGGACAGAATCAAAGCCATTACCGCCGTTCCCGAAATCGGTGAAGTATATAACGGAACCATCAAGAGTATTGTTACATTTGGTGCATTCGTAGAAATATTGCCCGGCAAAGAAGGACTTTTGCACGTGTCTGAAATTGACCACAAAAGAATCAACAAAGTGGAAGAAGTACTTCACGAAGGCGACCAAATAGAAGTAAAACTAATAGACATTGATGAAAAAACAGGAAAACTAAAATTGTCGCACAAGGCACTTTTGCCCAAACCCGACAAAAAAGAAAATTCCGACAAAAAACCGTTCAAAAAACACAAACATGACAATAGTCAAAACGAAGGTGAACACAACGAAAATGAAAACACCAACATCGAATAAATAACGCATAAAAATTGTCAAGTTTTATGAAATTTTTTTCATCTGGAGGGAAGTCTTAACACTTCCCTCTTTTTATTTACAAAAACAATGAAAAACAATTATTTACAGAAATCAAAATATAACCATATCCCTATTTTTAGGTATTCTGCCCCCCAAAAAAGCCCCCAAAAAAGACAAAAAAATACCTAAAAATGGGGATAAGAAAATTCATTTTATAATATTAACTTTGCACTAACAAAAAAGATCATGAACAAGAAAGTAAACAAAAAAAATTTAGCAATCGTATTAGTAGCGGGTATCTGCTTATTCAATTTTACGGCATGTAAAAACAAACTGTCTCAAGCCATAGCCGGTACCTACAATGGCAAAGCCATTGTCTATGTGGCCAACGTGGAACGTTCTACAGAAGAAAACGTAGAAATTGTCATTAAATCAGAAGGAGACGACAAAGTTGCTCTGCAATATCCTTCCTTTAAAGTATATGGTTATGAAATTCCCGCTTTGAACTTCTCCCATATAATGGTCAGCAAAGAAAAGAAAAACAAATACCAATTGTCAGAACGTGCAGTTACAATAAAAAACAGCGACTATGACATCACAGGATTAATTAATGGTAGAGTTGAAAACAATGCTCTTTCCCTAAATGTTACCGTTAATGACAAAAGAATAAACGGAAGCATAACGGTAAAATATACAGCCAAATAAGCCAAATCAAGAAAAAACATAATTGTATTTATATTTAATTTAATTATTAACTAATTTTTAACCACATGAAAACAGTAACAAAATTTTCAAAAAGTATTATGGTAATGGCAATCGTTGCCTTTGCCATCAGTTTAACAAGTTGTAAAAAAGACAAAACAAAGGAAGATCAAAAACAAGAAGATGTTATTCTTTCTGAAAAAGTTGCAGGCAACTATGATGGATACACATTAGCATCGTGCAACTATTTCAAAGACAATTTTACAGCAGACGAAAAATTAAGTATCACAAAAGTAGACAACGAAAAAGTAAACATTACCTTTTCGTCTGGCACTTGGGGCGATTTTTCCATTTCCAATGCTACCGTAACACAATCCGGAAATACATATAGTATTTCAGGTGAAGGAAAAACTAGTATGGCACGTGGTGGACAAACAAATGAGTATGCTTGCAATGTTACAGCCACTGTCAATGCGACCGACAATGCAACTATTACTTTTAATATTCCTGCAGTAATGGGCGGTACATCTGTTGTATTCAAGACTGGCAAAGCCTCTACAGGATATTATATTGCCGGCAAATACAGAGGCAACTTGGCAATGAGTGTAAGCGGTCAGGAAATGGGCAACGTAGATACAGTAATGACATTTGCTGCCCAAGAAAACAATTTGGCTAAACTAACCATTCCTGCAATAGGCTCTGGAAATATGAACATTCCCGAAACTACAATTGAAAATATTTCAGTTTCAACAACCGATTACAAATCATTTACAATTGATGAACAAGCCTTAAGTTTCACCGTAAATTCAACCAAATATACGGGAACACTAAAAGGAACTGTTTCTGAAAATGGGGATTTGAATTTGGAATATGCTCTTAAACCGGGAGCCATGCCAATGAACATTAATTTTGTATTCAAACCTAAAGCCGAATAATTGTTATGAAAAAAATTAGCAGTATTCTTGTTTTGTGTTTCATTTTGGGAATCTGTTCTTCTTGCAATGGAATATTAGGTTCTATCTACGATGAACCTATAACTGAAACAGGAAACAAATATGGTTTCATAACTGTTGATAAAGCAAATAACAGTGGTACTATTTATATCAATGCAAGCGATTATATGCAATGGACATACATCAACCTGCACAACAAAACCATAGAAATAAAAGTAATAGATACTGCTAATAAGGAAAATAACGAAAATCCACAAAATTGGGATTTTGCCTTGCACCGTTATGATGTAAAAACAAATAATGGTGCTGCAAAAGCAACACAATTTTCCACTTTGGACGAGTTGAAAAAAAGTGCAACTCGTCCAGATGGAAGTGGATTTGCAAGCGACACCTTAGGAAAGGTTACCGTAGATATGTCGGGCATGATGGACGGGAACATCAAATACGTTGCTTCTAATATCAACCCTATATTGTCCCAATGGCTTGATGTCAATACTTCAGAAATGCCTCCTATTTACACCTTGTCAAAACAAGTTTATTTTCTCCAATTACAAAACGGAGAATATGCCGCTTTGCTATTTTCCAATTATATAAACGAAGAAAGTGAAAAGGGATATATTACCATAAAATATATCTACCCTTATTAGGAAAATTTTCAACAACAGTTATTTTATGAAGAGAAAAACCTTTATCGGGTTATTCCTTTTGCTTGCTATTTGTCATTCTGCATACGCACAACGGTATATAGAAGGTACAATTCGTAATGACAAACAAGAAGTATTGTCCGGTGTTGCCATTGTAGTAAAAGAAATCAAAGGCTTTGGCACAACTACCGATGAACAAGGACATTACAAACTTCGTCTGCCCGACAGTAAGGCTTACACCTTAAATATTTCGTATTATGGATTTGAGAAACAAACCTATTCATTAAACGCTGGCGAAAAAGGAATAATTGATTTTACCTTAAAAGAAGATGTTACCAAATTAAATATGGTTGTCATCACAGGCACAAGAACGCCCAAATTGCTCAAAGATGCCCCTATTGTTACCCGTGTCATTACCCAAGACGATATAGAACAACAAGACGCAACAGATATACGTGATGTTTTACAAACAGAACTTCCCGGCGTTGAATTTTCTTATGTGATGAACCAAAGTCCTTCACTCAATTTAACGGGTTTTGGTGGCAATGCCGTTTTGTTTCTTGTCGATGGGGAACGTCTGGCGGGAGAAACAATGGACAACGTGGATTATAGCCGTTTGTCAATGGACAATGTCGGACGAATAGAAATAGTAAAAGGTGCCGCTTCTTCCTTGTATGGTTCCAACGCCGTTGGGGGTGTTGTCAATATTATTTCAAAAGAATCCAAAGACAAATGGAACGCAAACCTTAACGCCCATATCGGTTCTCACAAAGAATACCGTTGTGGCGGTTCTGTGGGATTTAATATAAAAGGATTCAACAATTCAACCAATATACAATACACTTCGGCGGCTCCTATTGAACTGCAAGGTGATGGATTAAACAAAATTTACGGTTCCCATTCTTGGAATTTTAAAGAAAGATTTTCCTACTCGTACAACGACATTTTTAAAATAACAGCCAAAGCAGGTTATTTTTTCCGTGAAAGAGAATCGGCAGAAGTTGCCCACGAACGCTATCGCGATTTTAGCGGTGGACTAAAAGGCGAATATAATATCTCTAAAAACGATGACATTATGCTTGCCTATACTTTCGACCAGTACGACAAAAGCGATTACAGCCTACAACAGAAATTGGATATTAGAGATTACAGCAATGTGCAACATATTTTACGCACAATGTACAATCATACCTTTCGGCAAAAACACATTCTGACCCTTGGCGGAGATTATATGAGAGATTACCTCATGAGTTATCAATTCACCGACAACAAGGCATATATACAACATAGTGCAGATGTGTTCTCCCAATTTGATTGGAACCCTTCAAAACATTGGAATTTGATAGCAGGATTGCGTTATGACTTTTTTTCTGCCACCAAATTGCACTATGTGTCCCCCAAATTAGGCGTCATGTTCAAAATAAACGATTGGTCAATCCGTACCTCTTATTCTGCCGGATTCAGGGCACCTTCGTTAAAGGAAATGTTTATGGACTTTGACATGGCCAGCGTTTTTATGATTTATGGCAACGCCGACTTAAAACCCGAAAAAAGCCATAACTTCTCTATCGCAGGCGAATACACACACAAATACTACAACGTAACCGCTATGGGTTTCTACAATTTGGTGTCCAACCGCATTACCACAGCATGGAATGCCGCACGCAAGGGCATGGAATATGTCAATATGGCACCCTTGCAGATTGCAGGAGCGGACATATCGGCAAGTGCGGCTTGGGATTTCGGTTTAAGCATTCGAGTGTCTTATATTTATACTTATGAATATATCCAAAAAGGGCAACCTCTCACCTCCTCTACAAGACCGCATACGGCAACAACCCGTATCGCCTACACCAAAAACTGCAAAGACCACCGCTTTAACGTGGCATTGAACGGAAGATTTTTATCCAAAGTTACTTCCGATGAATATACCTCTTTAACTGATTATACGCAAACAGAAAAGGTTACTTATCCCGGATATACCATTTGGAACTTGTCGTTCCAATACACATGGAATGCCATTTCTGTAAACACAACAATTAATAATTTATTCAATTATGTGCCAAAATATTATTATAGCAATTCTCCATTCACAACAGGTACAACATTTTCGGTAGGATTATCTTTAAACATTGAAAAATTTTTCACACAAAAATAAAACATAAATAAAATGAGTAGAAAAAAAATCATCGGGCTTTCCATATTAGCCGTCATTCTTATAAGTATTGCCATTATTTTTTGGAATTTAACATGCAGTACCACAAAAATTGCCTTTGTCAATTACCAAGTAACAACGTTAGGACAAATATCCAAAAGCAATCAAAACTCATTTATCAAAATCAAAGAAGTTGCTACTGACGACTTGGAACAACTTCGCAAATTTGATATGGTATTTATCAATGCCATGGGTTTGCGTATCACAGCCGAACAACGGGCAATGATACAACAAATGGCCGACAACGGCTTGTCCATTCTCACCACAGCAGCAACCAATCCGGACAACAAAATCATTTCCGTTGATGAAGAAGACGAAAACACTTTAATCGGATATTTGGGCAATGGCGGACGCAAAAACTATAGCAGTATGCTCAACTACGTAAGACGTTACATTGACGGAAAATCATTTTTTGTCAAAGATATTTTCCCTGCTGTTGAGGCTGCAAACGATATGATATATCACCCCAACCTCAAAAATCCGCAAGATGAAGATTTAGGGTTTAACTCTGTGGGGGAATACGAAAACTTTTTGAGAAACAACAACCTCTACAACGAAAAAGCCCCGCGTATCATCATCTCCGGTCCTATGGGCGATGCAACAGACCTGATAAAAGCATTGGAAAATACAGGCAATATGGTTTATCCTGTTCGTAATATTGTAAGTTTTATCCGAAACCGTCAAATCGACAGCGTTCAACCTTCCGCCGTTATCAATATGGCACACGGCAGAATGGGTGATATGGTTGTAGAATATCTGAAACAACAAAACATTCCCCTATTTCTCACCCTTTATGTTCCCCAACCGATTCAAACATGGGAAGACGACAAAATGGGTATGAGCGGCGGTTTTTTGTCGCAAAGCGTTGTGGTGCCGGAAATAGACGGAGCCATCAGACCGTTTGTAGTCTTTGCTCACCGTATGAACAAAGAAGGCTTGCAAGAAATTTATGCCATACCCGAACGGCTAAACACTTTTGTGGCTACCATTAACAATTACATTCATTTGCAAAACAAAGCCAACCGTGATAAAAAAATAGTTATCTATTATTACAAAGGAGCAGGGCAAAATGCCTTGACTGCTGCCGGCATGGACGTTTTGCCCTCTTTGTACAACCTGCTTGCCCGATTGAAAAGAGAAGGGTACAAAGTGGACAATCTGCCTGCTTCTGCCGAAGATTTAGGCAAAATGATTCAAAGGCATGGGGCTGTTTTAGGTACATACGCCGAAGGGGCTTTCGGTGAATTTATGAAAAACGGCAACCCTGAATTAATCTCCAAAGAACAATACGAAAGTTGGATAAAACAAAGTCTGACTGCCGAAATGTACCAAGAAGTGATTGCCACCAACGGCGAATTTCCCGGAACATATATGGCAACGGAAGACGGACAATTGGGTGTAGCCCGTTTACAATTCGGCAATATAGTTTTAATGCCACAACCTATGGCCGGCATTGGCGACAACACCTTTAAGATAGTACATGGTACCGATGCGGCACCTCCACACACCTATATCGCCGCTTATTTGTGGGCACAATACGGGTTTCAGGCAGATGCTATGATACATTTCGGCACACATGGCAGTTTGGAATTTACCCCCAGAAAACAAGTGGCACTTTCACGGAACGATTGGCCGGACAGACTTGTGGGTGCAACTCCGCACTTCTATATCTATTCCATCAGCAATGTGGGAGAAGCGATGATTGCCAAACGCCGTTCCTATGCGGGGATAGTCTCCTATCTGACCCCTCCGTTTATGGAAAGCAACGTCAGAGGACAATACCGAGAACTGACAGAGGCGATAAAAACCTATTATCACACCTTGGAAAACGGAAACAAAGAACAACAAAACAAAGCCTCCTTGGCGGTAAAACAATTAACGGTACAATTAGGCATTCATCTTTCTTTGGATTTGGACAGCATTGCCACAAATCCATACACCGAAGAAGAAATAAACCGAATAGAAAACTTTGCCGAAGAATTGTCCACCGAGAAAATGACGGGACAACTCTATACCATGGGTGTTCCCTACGAAGACAGCCGCATTGCAAGCAGCGTCTATGCCATGACCACAGACCCGATTGCTTATAGCTTGTTGGCATTGCACAAACAAAAAGGCAAGGCTACAGCAGATGTTGAAAAACACAAATCTGTATTTACCGCACGCTATTCCAATCCTGCCAAGCAGTTGGTAAGCCAATTGTTAAACGGACAAATTACACCATCGGACGCCACTGTCTGCAAAATTGCCGGCATTTCCGCCAACGAATTGGAACAAGCCAGACAGATAGCAGAAGCCACCGTCCCCAAAGACTTGATGTCTATGATGATGTCAATGGCTGACGAGGGTGGCGTTTCTATGGTCAATGTAAACAGAAATAAAAGTGGCAACGCTAACGGCAAACCCAATGGACACCCCCACAAATTGCCCAAAGGCATGTCTGGCAAAACGGCTCTGAATTTAGCCAAAATGATGGGAGCCCCTCCCGAAGCGTTAAAGAAAATGGAAGCCGCTTTGAACAAAGACAAACAAAAACAAAAGCCGTCCGTCCAAGCCAAATCTCAAGATACGGCAGCAGAAAACATCTCGCAAGCCCAAATGGCAGAAGCCATGAAAACCATGATGACAGGCAACGCTAAAACTTACAGCAAAGACGAAATCGCCCTATCCAAGGCCATTATGGAAGTGGAAAGAGCCGTTAGAAATGTAGAAAAATACAAAACACTCTTGCAACAAAGTCCCGAAAACGAATTAAAGTCTCTCGTCAATGCTTTAAACGGCGGCTATATAGCCCCCACCCCGGGCGGCGACCCGATAGTCAACCCCAACACATTGCCGACAGGCAGAAATCTTTTTGGCGTAAATGCCGAAAACACCCCTTCGGAATCCGCTTGGGAAAAAGGCAAACTGTTAGCGGAAAAAACCATCGCCAACTATCGCCAACGCCATCATGACAGCATTCCCCGCAAGGTAAGTTACACCTTGTGGAGCGGCGAATTTATTGAGACCGAAGGAGCCACTATTGCCCAAATACTCTATATGCTGGGCGTAGAACCCGTGCGGGACGTATTCGGACGGGTTACCGATTTGCGGCTGATACCCTCTAAAGAATTGGGGCGTCCCCGTATTGACGTGTTGGTACAAACAAGCGGACAATTGAGAGATATAGCAAGTTCACGATTGTTTTTAATCAACCGAGCCGTAACTATGGCCGCCAACGCCAAAGACGACAATTTCGAGAATCAAGTCAGTGCAGGTGTTGTAGAATCCGAAAAAGCGTTGATAGCAAAAGGTCTGTCGCCCAAAGAAGCCCGAGAAATATCGACCTATAGAGTATTCGGCGGTGTCAATGGCGGCTACGGAACAGGCATTCAGGGTATGGTGCAGGCAGGCGACCGCTGGGAAAACGAACAGGAAATTGCCGATGTTTACCTCAACAATATGGGAGCATTTTATGGCGATGAAAAAAATTGGGAAACAGTCAAACAATACGCCTTTGAAGCCGCTTTGTCGAATACCGACGCCGTAGTGCAACCCCGACAAAGCAATACGTGGGGGGCTTTAAGTTTAGACCACGTGTATGAATTTATGGGTGGACTGAATCTGGCCGTCCGCAATGTTACCGGCAAAGACCCCGATGCTTATTTGAGCGACTATCGCAACCACAACAATTTCCGTATGCAGGAAGTGAAAGAAGCCATCGGCGTAGAAAGCCGTACCACCATTTTCAATCCCAATTATATTGCCGAAAAAATGAAAGGCGGAGCAAGCGAAGCCAACGAATTCGCCGAAATTATCCAAAACACTTACGGCTGGAACGTCATGAAACCGCAGGCAATAGACAACGATATGTGGAACGAAATCTACAACGTTTATGTCAAAGACAAATTCAACCTAAACGTACAGAACTATTTTGAAAACACCAACCCCGCCGCCTTGGAGGAAATGACTGCCGTAATGCTGGAAACCGCCCGCAAAGGCATGTGGAAGGCTTCTGAACAACAAATCAATAATATTGCCAAACTGCATACCGATTTGGTGAACAAATACAAACCTTCGTGTTCGGGATTCGTCTGCGACAATGCCAAACTGCGGCAATATATTGCAGAAAAAGTGGACAAACAAACGGCCAACCAATACAACCAAAACATTAAAGAAATTCGCGAAGCATCTGCCAATACCGACAACAAAGGCATGGTGATGAAAAAAGAACAACTCAATGAAAACACCAACGCCAAAAAGCATTTTATCAACAACCTGCTGGTGGGCATCGGTGTCTTGGCTGCCGTGGCACTGCTGGTGTTCATTGTCAGAAAAAGACGGAAAAACATGAGCAGTGAGATTTGACCTCACCCCCGCCCCCTCTCCAAGGTGGAGAGGGGAGCATTTTAAGAAATCTGTTTGTAGGAACACATTCAATGTATCCGTTTGTATAACACTTTCTTTGATAACCCCAAAGAAAGGTTTGCAAAGAAAAAGTCTTGCGGCAGCCATAGGCTGTTTTTTATTTGTACGATACTTCTTTTAAAATTCGCTAACAAAAATAGAAATATTGTTAGTATAAGAAATATGAGAAAAAAACTAAAAATGGGGAAACTTCTCGCTAAAACTGCAACACCATTATTTGTTCCATAGGTTAGGTTGATTTGTGTTGTAGAGATAATTTTTCAAAAATTCGGATTTCTTAACTTGCCCGCCCATTTTTCCATGCAGTTTTTCCCGCTCCAAGTTTCACATTTTTGTACGAAAATAACTCTAACCCGCATTTATTCTTCACGTTTTTAATGTATTCTATCATAGAGAAAGAATAGCCATAGGTATTAAGGGTATTTTGTGAAAGTGTTATAAAAACAAAAAACACTGTTGCCATAGTATGACAGCCCTACAAATTATCATTCAAATTACGCGGACACTCCAATAGGCTCATTGTCCGTAAAAACAAAGCGGAACCATGCACTCGCAAGGGTTCTGCAATTTTTGTTTTATTTCTCTATTTAATCGTATTGATATTTTGTTTATCTTTGCAGAAATTTAAATGGAAAGTTTATATGAATCAAATAGTCTTGTTATCCATAGGTGTTTTGGCAGCAATAGGCATTGTAGCCGCTATACTTTTGTATTTTGTAGCCCAAAAATTCAAAGTTTATGAAGACCCGATGATTGCTGTAGTTGCGGAATTGTTACCGGGAGCCAATTGCGGCGGTTGCGGTTTTGCCGGCTGTAGAAACTTTGCCGAAAATATTGTCAAAAACAAAGGCTTGAACGGCAAAATGTGTCCCGCCGGCGGAGCACCCGTAAATGAACAAATCGCAAAATTGTTCGGCGGCGAAGTGGGGGTAGCCACTCCCAAAAGACTGGTTTTGCGTTGCAACGGTTCCTGTGAAAATGCACCGGCAAAAACGCAATACGATTCCATCACCTCCTGTGCTTTCGCCAATATGATAACAGCAGGCGAAAGTGCTTGTATGTATGGTTGTTTAGGTTGTGGAGACTGTACTAAAGCATGTAAATTCGGAGCCTTGCACATCAACCCTGCCACAGGTTTGCCGGAAGTTGATGCGGAAAAATGCGTGGCTTGCGGTGCATGTGTAAATACTTGTCCCAGAAAATTGTTAGCCTTGGTTCCGATGACAGAACAAGGCATTGTTTGGGTTGCCTGTGCAAACAAAGAACGCGGTGTTGATGCCAAGAAAAATTGTGCCGCTGCTTGTATCGGCTGTATGAAATGCGTGAAAAATTGCGAAAACGAAGCGATAAAAGTAACCGACAATTTGGCACAGATAAACGAAAAATGTATTGCCTGCCACAAATGTGAAGAAGGTTGCCCTGCCAAAGCAATACATTCTATAAATGCTTAAAATATAAAAGTTTTTTTCATATTAGCAAAAACACGAATGTTTCATTCGTGTTTTTTTATGAGTACCTCTGTCGCTCCCCGTCCGTATTTTTGCATGGAAGCGTCAAAATAGTGCAGATTGGAATATTGCTTCAATATGGCAATCAATTCATTTTTGAGAATGAAATTGCCTACGCCATGTATAAAAATTATGCGTTGATAATGTTCGGCAATAGCACTTTCTATGGCTTTAACAATCACCGATTTCTGTTTTTCAAGAATTTCCTCGCGTGTCCACGCAGAATGGTCATCAACAAGGGCTTCTATATGCAAATCTATTTCGGCTTCCCTTTCTTTGGTTTGAAATTCTTCAATAAAAGCAGGCGGAGCAACAATTTGTTTTTGCACAACGGCTTGTTCTTGCAAATTATCGTCTTTTTCGGATAAAATATTACTTTCCAATATAGTTGGAACCGCTATTTGCACCAACAAAGCAC
>JAFZUH010000077.1 GCA_017618435.1 Bacteroidales bacterium
AGAAGCAGTACATCATATTTTAGACGAATGGTTCGCCAATTTGTATGAATTGATAGAAGAACCGACCGTTGAAAATTACGACTTTGAATATGACAGAATGGTTTCATTCGGGGAACTTATATCAACAACCATTGTTTCGCACTATATGCAGCATATCGGCATTGACAACCAATGGATAGACGCAAGGCAAATGATTCGCACGGACAACACCTACAGAGAAGCCGTGGTTGATTGGGACAAAACCCAAAGAAAAATCAAACGCCAACTCGGTAGTCATTACGAAAAATACCCCACTACCCCAATTCTAACACAAGGGTTTATCGGCGGAACAACCGAAGGACTGACAACAACATTGGGAAGAGAAGGATCAGATTTCAGTGCGGCCATTTTCGGCTATTCGCTCAATGCCGAAGATGTTACTATATGGAAAGACGTTGACGGATTACTCAACGCTGACCCCAAACAATTTGCCAACACCATCAAATTGGACAAAATACCCTACGGCGAAGCCATCGAACTGTCTTACTATGGAGCAAGTATCATTCACCCAAAAACGCTAAAACCCTTACAAAACAAAAAAATTCCTTTAAAAGTAAAATCCTTTATTGTTCCCAACGCAGAAGGAAGTATCATCGGCGATTTTTCCGTAAAACAAATGACACCTTGTTTTATCTGCAAAAAAAATCAAATGCTTATTTCCATTATGCCCAAAGATTTTTCTTTTATTGCCGAAGAAAATCTGTCCACCATCTTCGGCTTGTTCGCTCATTTCGGCATAAAGATAAATCTGATGCAAAATTCAGCGTTGAGTTTCTCGGTTTGCGTTGATGAAAAACACAATATTGAAGACTTGATTGAAGAATTAAAAACAGAATTCTATATCAAATATAACGAGAATATGGAACTAATTACCATTCGGCATTATGATAAAAAAAGCATAGACTTGGTATTACAAAACAGAACAACCGTGTTGGAACAAAAGAACAGAACAACCGTTCAGTATGTATTGAAAAAACTGTCTTAATTTTTTTCATAATTTTAGAAAAACACATTTCTTTTTTTGTTATCTTTGCTTAACCTATTTATCTATTAATAAAACAAAATATCATCATGAGTTTATTAGAACAAATAAAACAAAATGCTATCGCAGCAAACAAATGTATCGTTCTTGCAGAAGGCGAAGAAGACCGCACCATAAAAGCGGCAGAAATCATTTTAAAAGAGAAAATTGCCCGCTTGATATTATTGGGCAATCCTGCTGTTATAAAAGAAAAGGCAGCACAATGGGGTTTGGAACACATTGGTCAAGCACAAATTATCGACCCTGACAACAATCCCAAAATAGACACCTATGTAAACTTGCTATGCGAAATCCGCAAAAGCAAAGGTAAGACCCCGGAACAAGCCCTTCCTTTGGTGAAAAATCCGCTTTATTTGGCCACTTTGCTGATAAAAAACGGTGAAGCAGACGGTGAAGTTGCAGGAGCCAAAAATGCTACAGGCGATGTGTTGCGTCCCGCTTTCCAAATTGTAAAGACATTACCCGGTGTCAGCGTTGTATCCGGTGCTTTTGTTATGATTTTTAAAGACAAACAATGGGGCGACAATGGTGTGATGGTGTTTGCCGATTGTGCCGCAGACCCCAACACCGATTCCAACAAATTGGCTCAAATCGCCGTTGTTACTGCACAAACAGCACGTACCATTGCAGGCATTGAACCTCGCGTGGCCATGTTGAGTTTCTCAACCAAAGGCAGTGCCAAACACGAACTTGTGGACAAAGTGGTTGAGGCTACAAAATTGGCAAAAGAAATGGCTCCCGATTTGATGATTGACGGAGAATTGCAAGCCGATGCGGCTATCGTTCCTTCGGTTGGTGCCTCCAAGGCTCCGGGCAGCCCCGTGGCCGGCAAAGCCAATGTGCTTGTGTTCCCTTCGTTGGAAACCGGTAACATTGCCTACAAATTGGTACAACGTTTTGCAGGTGCGGAAGCCATCGGACCTATTATGCAAGGTATGGCCGCTCCTATCAACGACTTGTCCCGCGGTTGCTCCGTAGAAGATATTGTCAATGTCGTTGCCATTACGGCAAATCAAGCCGCAGGAAAATAACATAACAATGCTTTTCATAAAGGAATATCAGAGTACTCTACTCTGATATTTCTTTATTATACTATTAAAAATGAAATCAAATTATACCCCTACAGGAAAACCAAAAGTAAGTCAAAGCAACGCTTTGGGCATAAAAAAAGCCAAAGTGTTCCGTATAAAAAAAACAGATGACAGACTTACGGAAGCATACTTGTTGTTGGTAAGAACCGAATTGCCTTCAATTGCTTTTTTTATCCATTTGCTCAAAACGACAAACTACCTCTTTACCGCCTATCATCTGCAAAATGACGACAACATGGACAAATCGTCCGAAAACAAGGCTGTTTTCTCCGAATTTTATGCCACCTATTTCTTTGATGATTTGGCATTCGATTGGCCTTATCATTTCTGCTTTAAAAACACATCTTTCAACGGTCAAAACAGGCTGTTCGGATTTGAGGATACCGCTAAATTCTGCATCGCTCCGGAAAATATACCGACAACAAACCCTACAGATTTACCCAATCAAACTTTTTTACCCTTCGATTTTGATGAAGAAAACGAACCTGAAGAACACCAATTTGCCAAAGGTGATTTTGAAATGGAAGAATGGAACGATTTTATCAAAGAAATGAAGACTCATTCCATCAGTTTGCAAAACAATTTCAACTATGTTTTTCCGATAGATATTTTCAGTTATCAGGCACTAAAACCGTTTTTCCTACATCTGCACAAATTGGATATACTGCAATATCAAATGGTAAAATACGACCAAGTGGAAAACATTGAAACCTTTGCCGCTATTCTGCAAGAAGAAAATCAAAGAACAAGATAAACGGGCAAAACAATTGAGATATATTGTCGCGACACACTGAATGTGTCCGAATAAAATTTGCTCCCGTGGGTACGGCTGCCAGACCTTGGCAGCCGATTTTTTGTTCTATATATTAATATAATGTATAATATTTTTAGAATAACACTGCCAAATCGGTTGAAAAGTCATTTGCAAGATTTTTGCAAACGCTAAATCGGTGGAAAAGTCATTTGCAAGATTTTTGCAAACGCTAAATCGGCGGAAAAGTCATTTGCAAGATTTTTGCAAACGCTAAATCGGCGGAAAAGTCATTTGCAAGATTTTTGCAAACGCCAAATCAGCGGAAAAGTCATTTGCAAGATTTTTGCAAATGCTAAATCAGCGGAAAAATCATTTGCAAGATTTTTGCAAA
>JAFZUH010000078.1 GCA_017618435.1 Bacteroidales bacterium
CTAATTTAATTTAATCTAATCTAATAATGCGTAGCATTGTAATAAATAGTTAACGATTGATATATAAAACTGTAAAAATGATTACATCGAAAGATATTGCCGAATACCTACAGTTACAATTAGTAGGAGAGAATATTGTAATAGAACGATATTCACAGTTGTCTGACCCTCAACGGAATAGTATTGTATTTGCTAAAAAATATAGTGACGAATTTGTTGCCAAATTAAATGAAGATAAAGATTTGTTAGCTATTGTAACACAAGAGTATAATAGAAGAATAAGATGTAGTTATATTGTCTCGAATAATCCTCGTCTTGATTATATAAAAGTACTTTCGTATTTCTTTACTCAAAAACGGGTCGGAGGGTTTGTGCATCCAACAGCCACAATAGAAAAAGGAGCTATAATAGGTAAAGATGTATATATAGGTCCCGGATGTTATGTGTCATCGCAGTGTATAGTTGGAGATGGTTGTGTATTACATCCCAATGTTGTGTTAGATAATTGTGTGATTCTTGGCAAAAATTGTGAAATTAAATCAGGAGCAGTGTTAGGACAAGAAGGTTTTGGATTTGAGAGAAATGCAGATGGTCTTCCTATACATTTTCCTCATTTTGGCAATGTTGTTGTCGGGGAAAATGTTTTTATAGGAAGTAATACTACTGTGGAGAGAGCAACATTGGGAAGTACTATTATTGAGGATAATGTAAAAATTGATGATTTGGTACAAATAGGGCATAATAGTCATATTGGTTATGGCGCTATGTTGACTGTTGGTTCTATTGTGTGTGGAGGAGCAGAATTGCGTCCCCAATGTTATATGGCTCCAAATTCAAGTGTAAAAGAAAAAGTAATCATTGGACGCAGGGCATTAGTTGGACTAGGGTCAGTTGTATTGAATGATGTTTCTGATGACACTGTAGTTGTTGGTGTACCAGCAAAGGTTTTATGTAATAAAAAATAGTAATAAAGTAATTGATAATTGGATTAATTAATGAAGCGGTTGCTTATATTGGCATATGATTTTCCACCCTACGTTTCTGTTGGCGGATTGAGGCCATACGCGTGGTACAAGTATATGAAGGAATACGGCGTAGAACCGATAGTGGTAACACGGCAATGGAGCAACAAGTATGGCAACGAATTGGATTATATAGCACCCGGAGAAAGCAAAGCAACCATAGTTGAAGCAACCGATTACGGCACAATCATTCGTACTCCCTACAAACCTAATCTTGCCAACCGCATAATGCTGAAATACGGTCGCAGTAAATTTGCCTTGATACGCAAAATGGTGACAGCTTGGTATGAGTTTTGGCAGTTTCTTTTCTTTGTTGGCCCAAAGTCCGAACTATACCGTGGAGCAAAAGAATATTTGAAGCATAATAAAGTAGATGCGATAATTGCAACAGGGGAACCATTTGTATTGTTCAAATATGCATCGGCGTTAAGCAAAAAATATGGAATTCCGTGGGTGGCTGACTATAGAGATCCTTGGATTCAAAATAAAAATTGCAATCATTTTATGAAAATATGGAATGCTTATTTTGAAAAAAAGTATGCTGGTAATATGAAGTGTGTTGTCACTGTTAGTGACTTTTGTAGAATTCAAATAGCCACCAATGTGTGTAAGCCATTTCATATAATTCCAAACGGATATAATCCCGATGCAATATATTCAGTTTCTCATATTGGACAAATGTCGGATAAAATGAGTATTGCATTGGCGGGTAAAATTTACAATTGGCATCCGTATATAAGTGTATTATCAGTTTTTGATAGTTTCATTTCTGCGAATAATGATATAAAGGCAGAATTAAATTTTTATGGAATAAATAGAGTAGAAGAAATTACTAACTATATTAGAAAGAAAAATCTTGAACAATACATTCATTTATATTCTCAAATGGATAACGAAAGTTTACTACAAATTTTGCGTGGTAATAATATAATGTTATTGTTTAATGATTATTCCATAATGGGTACAAAAATTTATGATTATTTAGGACTTCATCGTCAAATATTACTGTGTTATGCTAATGACAAGGAAGCATTAATATTGAAAAATAAATTTTACCCCAATGAAGAAATTAATGGTTTAGGTACGCATTTGCAAGAAGATCTAATAAAACAAACAAATTCTGGCATTGTTGTAAAGAATCAGGAACACCTATTGCAAGTATTGAATGATTTATATGCAGAATTTAATCAAAATCATTGCATAGCTTGTCATTCTGTACATACAGAGCAATTTTCCAGAAAGGAAGGTGTACGGCAGTTGGCGGAGATGCTTCAACAAAACTGCTTTGAACATACTTGTTATGTTTGAGTTCAACAATAGTTAATGACAAGGAAATGAGTAAATGTGTAAAAAACAATAAGTCAGTTCTTTTAGTAGGAGCTAATTTAAGAGCAATGTTTTTTGTTGCTCGCAAGTTGTGGCAATCCGAATGGGTTGTAGATGTAGTAGATTTTGAACCGATTCCTATTCAAAATTCTAAATACATACGAAAATATTATAAGTTAGAGCAAGATAATAATTTGGATAATTTAGCAGATAAGATTATTGATGTCGTTAAGGGTGTTGGTTATGATGTTGTTATTCCAATCAATGATGTAGGTGTATTGGTCTGTAATACATTTAATGATAAATTTAAAGATTACAGCAAAATTATATTGCCTAATAATGAGATTGTTGAATATTCTCGGAATAAATATAAGTTATTTGAACTAAGTATTAAATGCGGATTCTCTAATCCAGAAACAATTTATGTGCAAGATAAAGAAAAACTTGTGGACATTTTGGAAAATATTCCCAATGGAAGTATTGTCGCAAAATCATGTAGTTCGAAGAAGGTTTGCGATGGAACAATAAAATCATATTCTGTATATAAGACAGAAGATAAAAGAGATTTAATTGACAGGTTTTGTGATGAGACGGAATTTCCAATAATGATTCAGAAATATGTACAAGGAACAGAGATTGGATATAATTTTTATGCAGAAGATGGTATTGTAAAGACTTCCTATTTTGATAGATTCTTTCGTGGAAATTTTGGAGAAGAATGTATGTCGCGTCAATCAATTGATTTCGATAATGAATTAGCTCATAAATTAAATGCGTTAATAGAAAAAATAGAGTGGGATGGAGTCGGTATGTTTGACTTAATATTGCATGATGATGAAGTTTTCATCTTGGAGTTGAATGGTAGATTCTGGGCATCCGTTGATTTGTCGGAAAAAATAAATTCTGGAATATGGGAGTTGTATTCAAATAAATATTTGAAAACTAATTTAATTGTACCAACAAGGTCAAATAATATTGTAACAATAATTAATGCTATCTCGGTAAATAAAAAAATCATTAGAAATATAATTGGATTTAAAGGCTTAATGGAGAATCTGCGCTTAATATATGATATATTACGGAGTGTTTTTTCTCGTAACTATTATATACAGGAGTGTTTATGGGCTGATTCGAAGTTTTATAGAAAGTTATTTTTGCATTATTTAAAGAAAATATTTGTCCATGGCTAATAAGAAAATCTATTCGTATGCCTTTCATCGTGTTTCTGATGAATATTCTCCTGCATATCCGCCGATGCCTATAAAAACATTTGATAAGGTAATCAAGCATTTGTGTAGGAATTTTTTAATAATACCACAGGAAACATTGTGTGAGAAAATGCATTTTCAATCACGCAAATCTTTGTGTGTAATTACATTCGATGATGCGTATTATGATTTTGCAGCATGTGCATTGCCTATTCTTGAGAAGAACAAAGTATCGGTGGCACTTCATGTTATTTCTGATGTCGCCGATACAGGTAAAATTTTCTGGACACAACGATTAAATAAGGTGATAGAAGGCTATTATGCAGAAAATAAAATTTTGAAGTTGCCAAATAGTCAAAGTGGAGATATTATGCAATATGAAATGAAATGTGATGCCGATGTTGAAAGGACTGCTCTAAATGTGTATTTGAATCTACTTGAGAATTCTAACAGGGATGCAATTATTAGTGATTTGGAAAGAGAACTCGGCAGGGAAGTGATGCAGACGCGAATGTTAAGATGGAATGAGATTGCTCAACTTGATAGCAATTTGGTGTCAATGGGTTCGCACACAAAAACTCATAGAAATTTAATAACCCTATCTGATGAAGAGATAAAGACAGAACTTGCAGAATCATATAATTGTATATATAGAAATTTAGGAAAGTATCCGTTTTCGATTGCCTATCCCAATGGTCAGTATAATGACAAAATAAATGAATTGGCACTCGCTACAGGATACAAGATCTTATACACTTGTGATGCAAAACTTGTCGACGAAAATAATAGTTGTATTTATCATAGATACAATCTTTATAATAGGGAATTTTGGAAGAATAGATTGAAGATAACTATGTTCAGATTAAGAGGGTAGGTATTGTTACATTGCTATCACTTAATTAATACCGCTAAATATTCCCGCCGTGCAGGAGTGGGGCAGTTGGCGGAGATAATACAGCATTTATAGGTTTTGAGATTTTGGAATGTTTGCAAGTCCAATTTAGAACTGTCCTAAAAAGGGGATGTTTACATTTTTGGGGAGGGCTACATTTGTTACTTTTGTATCAAGACAAAAGTAAAGAAAACATCTGTAGGACAACGTAAGAATCCCCCTAGCTCCCCTAAAGAGGGGAACTGCGGAATCTGTTAATAACTAATGTTTACATAATTTTCGGATTAAAGATACGTTTCAGGAAACGTCTCTACATTAAGTCAAAAAAATGCATAAAATGGCACCATTTTCCTCAAAAGGGGAAAATAGGTTTGCTTACCAATTGTCATCTATTTCCAAGTCATGGTTACCTTGGTTGGTGTTAAGGTGAGGGGTGGAGGATGTATTGTCGTTCTTTTTTTGCCTTTCTTCTTGTATTTCTTGTTTTTGTTCCTCCCAGCGCAGTTTCCTGTTTTGCTGTGCCGTTTGGGAATCCCATTTGAACACGGGCTTGTCCAAATTGCTGGTAGCGGCAATAAAGAGGTTGGCTTTTCCGGCGTTATCGTCGATGATTTCACCGAAATCTTCTTTATTGCGTTTGTTGGCGCGTGCTTTTTTAGAGAGTAGGTCGCCCAGGGACAGCTGGATATGATAGTTGATATCGTTGTCAAAGCTATGGGTGCCGTTCAGGCTGAGGTTAAGCACATTGTTCCGGATATCTATCTGCGGTATGGATATCATTCTGTCGGCCACCTGTATTTGTGTGTTCAGCGTTTCGAATTGTATGTTACGCAGTTCGTTGATGGATATGAATTTGGACAAAGATTCCAAGGCTTTAAAATTGATAAGTTGGCCGTTGCTGATACGCAGTTTAACGGTGGAGACGATACTTTTTTCCGCTAATTTCATATTATTTTGCAGGGTGGCGTTGATATCGGCCGTGCAGTCGGCTATACCCTGTATGTTTTTGTGGGTGAGAGACTGTTGTCCGAAATTGTTAACGGCATAGAACAGTTGTTGTATGTCTATATGTTGCAGGGTGGTGTGGCAGTTGATGCGGAAATTGCTGTCTTTTTGCTGTTGCAACTTGCAGTCGGCAACCATTTTGCCGTCCAAAGCATTGATTTCAAAGTCCGACAAGGAGAGGGTGTTGTTGTTCAACACAACGCGTCCGGCAGTTTTGTCGGCTTCGAAATTGCGATATACGATATGTTTGGCGGAAAATTGCACATCCATATACAGTTTGGAGGGCAGCATCAGCTTTAAGTCGTCATCTTTGTTCTTTTTATTCCGTGCGGGGCGGGATTCGTCATTTTTCAGCAATTCGTCCAAAGAAAATTCATCCACGTTCAAATAGGCTATAATCTGCAGACTTTCGTTGCTGTCCAGCAGGTAGGGGAATATGTTTTCTATACGTCCGTTTAAAGAGAAGGTGTTGTTTTTGACTATACCTTGCAATTGGCGGGTATATATGGTTTTGTCTTCCATGTTGATCACTCCCGACAATCCTGTCAGGGTGGCGGCATTGTCTTTCAGCTGTATGGTGGCGTCGGAGAATTCTATTTTTCCGTTGATAAAGCTATTGTTTAAATCAACGGCTGTAACATTGTGGGTGTTAGGTATTTTACTATTGAATTGTATTTGTATATTGGCATTACCTTCCGCATGATGTATATAATTTTCGGGCATAAAGCGTTGCCAGTCGTTAAGGTCGATATCGGCATCGGCGTTAATGCTTACCGTAGGTTTTTCCAGCCCTTGCATCCGGGCATTTGCGTTGATATATCCTTTGTTGAGTTTTGCCGTCATACGGTTGACATTCACCTCCAGGGTGTTTTCCATATCATAAGTATGCATATGGCAGGAGCCGTCCAAGGTGAGGTCGCTAATGCTCACATTGGTTTGTTTGTTGGATATTTTGCCTTTTTTCAGTTGGTATGTTGCCTGAACGTTCAGGTCGCTTTTTTTATCCAACAATCCGTTGATCTTTGCCTCAAAGGTGAGCAGCCCTTCGGGGGCGAAATCGGAAAATTTTTGTTGCATCTGTTGGGGGAACACCGAGGTGATGTTGGCGATGGAGGCATTTTGAGCGTGAGCGTCAATATCCAGCTGAAAATATTTCTTTTGTTTTTTGATGTCAAGGTTGAGGGCAAAATGCAAAAAGTCGGATTTGATATCGCTGTCGGTAAAGGAATAGTGTTCTGTTTCGGTATTGATATGCATGGTGGTGCCAAGCGCAACATTTTGGCGGGTAAGCAGGGTGTTTCCTTTGGCTTCTATTTTGTTGACCAACAGGTTGCCTTTTATCTGAGCGCTGAATATGGCGGTGTCGAAATCGCCTTTGGCCTGTATTTTTTTGGCAAACACTTCCACATTCACTTTGGCGGGGGCATCGTTGTAACTTACATATACCTGGTGCAGCAATATGGTGTTGAGGGCTATTTTAAAATTGTTGTCCGACACGCTGTCCTGATGTATGAATATATCCCAGTTGTTTTTGCCTTTTTCATTCACGGCAAGGGCCAGTCGGGCATGGTCTATTTCCACCTTACGAAGTGTGTAGTTGCCTCTTACCACATCCAGCAGATTGCATTGGAGATATACTTTTTGTGCTTCCAGCAATTGTTGTTTGCCGTTGGCGGCTTGCACATTCAGTTCGTTCACTTCCAACGATGCGGCGGGGAAGCGTTTGATAAGGGAAAAGGATACTTTGCGATGGGTGATTTCAACGGTGGTGTAGTGATATAGTTTTTGCAAAAAAATATCGGCTATTTTGTCTTCAAAAGCAAATGCGGTGATGGTCAACACCAACAACAGGGCGGCCAACACAAGTCCTGTTATCCCCAATATTTTAAACGGTCTTCTCCATTTGCTGTTCTTTTGCGGTGTGCTGTTGTCTTCCATTTTTTAGGTAAAAGTTTATCAGGCAAAGATAGCTAAAAAAAATATGAGCGGATGCAGGGCATGCAAAAAACATTAAAAAAAATGACGGAACGCCAAGTTCCCCCGTAAGGGGAAGGTTTTCTGACTGTCTTACTGGGGAATGAGAATTCCACCGCCCCCCTTATTCTTATGGATTAACAATGGATTTTTTTGAAAAATTTTCAACATAATTATGAACGACTTCAACAGAATAGGGTTGGTTAGTTCTAATTACAGCAAACATGGTTAGAATAAGTTTAGACCGCATAGCATTGAGTACCGACATAGCATTTTTCCCCTCATTAATTTTTCTATGATAATACTCTATAAATTGATTTTCTTTTTTATGGCATCTTATTAAACTTAAGGCA
>JAFZUH010000079.1 GCA_017618435.1 Bacteroidales bacterium
TATCAACGGCATAACCGCTTGAAAAAATCCAAACAAAAATGCCATTAGCAAGCGATGAGAAGTTTTGATATTGTTTTGTACAACTCCACATGTAATGGAAACCGCAAAACAATCCATTGCCAAACCAATTGCCAACAAAACAATAAATGTTAATGTCATCTGTTCAAAAACTCTATATTTATATGTAAAAGCCGTCTAATAAAAAAGTTTTATTAGACGACAATAAAAAATCTTATTTTGAATTTATCAACCAATTATTTTTTTGCTGTATAAATCTTTTCATTATTGGGATAACCTTCACTTCCATCAACAATGAGAATCAATTGGCTGTTTTCTATCCGATATTTATAGGTAACATCTGCCACCTTTGAGCCATCGTCTTGTGTTTGATTATACAAAGTTAATTTGTTGTGTTTGCGTTCAAAATTACCTTCTCTTGTCCAACGTGTATATCTTCCTTCTTTTCTCAACATATAACTTTGTTTGAATTTTTGGCTATTGCCCGAATCAAAGGTCAATGTTTCTTTGCATGAATCTACAGCCAAATTTTGTGCAGCCTTGATGTCTATTTCCCAACTGCCGACAATCTTCATTTTATCGTATTTGTTGCAACTTGTAGCCAAGAATCCGATAAAGAAAAACAACCCGGCCGTGAACATCATTTTTTTTACCATCTTTTTCATGTTTATTTTATCTTAACTATTAATAACAACTATTTTTCATTAAATAATTTTGCACATAATCTTTCACACCATCTTCCAATGAAGTAAAAGGTTGATTATAACCGACATCTATCAATTTATCCATTTTTGCTTGGGTATAATATTGATATTTTTCACGTATATCCAATGGCATATCCACAAATTCAATACATTCAGGTCTGCCCATAGCGGCAAATGTCGCTTTTGCCAAATCAAGAAACGACCTTGCATGTCCGGTACCAACATTATACAAGCCCGATTTGGGTTGTGTCTGCATCAAAAAAGCAATTACATTGATAACGTCTTTTACATAAACAAAATCCCGCAATTGTTTGCCGTCTTCAAATTTGGGATTATGAGAACGGAACAATTGTACTTTTCCTGTTTCTTGAATTTGATGAAAAGAATGCAATATGACAGAAGCCATTCTTTTTTTGTGATATTCATTAGGACCATATACATTAAAGAATTTCAAGCCAGCCCAAAATGGAGGTTCCTCTTCTTGTGCCAATGCCCACTTGTCAAACTCATTTTTAGAAACACCATATAAATTCAGCGGTTTCAGTTTTTCTACAATGTTATGGCTATCCACATAACCATATTCTCCATTGCCATAGGTAGCAGCAGAAGAAGCATATATGAGTGGTATTTGATACAATACACAATTTTCCCAAACTTGTTGAGTATAACTGAGGTTCAACTCATCTAACAATTCCCAATTGGTTTCTGTGGTATCTGTCCTTGCACCAATATGCAGAATACACTTTACGGCATTGCCGTTAGCCTCCAACCACGAGAAAAATTCTGTACGGCTTACTTTGGTAACAAATGATTTATGTTCCAAATTGCAGTTTTTTTCCTGTTTGGAGAAGTCATCAACTGCAACCAAATTTTCATAATTTAATTCATGTAATCTCTGCAATAAGCAACTCCCAATAAAACCAGCAGCACCTGTTACAACGATATATTTCATGGTATCTTTTTTATTTCTGTTTTTGCAAAGGTATCAAAAAAAAACAGACGATAATCAATTCTATTACCTTGCAAAAAAAATTATTTTATTTGTTTTAAATTTTTTTAATTATCATTATTTTCTATTGATTTTCTTTCCCTATTGGAAATATCATAAATCACCTCAACTTCCTCTTCATAGGCTTTGTGTTTAACGTAATTTCTCCATTTGGTCAATACATTTTGCATATCCAGACACAAATCGGAATCGAAAAACATTCTTTTTCCCGTTGTAGGATGTTCAAAACCAATACATTTAGCATGCAACGCTTGTCTTGGCAATATATCAAAACAATTTTGGACAAATTGCTTATATTTTGAAAATGTGGTTCCTTTTAAAATTCTGTCGCCTCCATAAGTGGCATCGTTAAACAACGGATGACCAATATGTTGCATGTGTACACGTATTTGATGGGTCCTGCCTGTTTCCAATTGACATTCTATTAATGTTACATAGCCAAAACGTTCCAATACTTTCCAATGAGTAACAGCATGTTTGCCTTGTGTTTCGTCTGCAAAAACAGTCATTATCTTTCTATCTTTAACACTTCTGCCCACATTTCCGACAACGGTGCCGTTTTCTTCTTGAAAATCGCCCCACACCAAGGCTTGATATTTTCTGTCTATCGTATGATTAAAAAATTGAGCAGCCAATTTGGCTTGAGCATATTCCGTTTTAGCCACAAGCATCAAACCTGAAGTGTTTTTGTCTATTCTATGCACCAAAAACGGAGCCGCCATTGTTCCATTCTGATTCAAAATATGTTGCAAATGATAACACAAAGCATTGACCAAAGTGCCGCTATAATTGCCATAAGCAGGGTGCACAACCATACCCGGAGCCTTATTGACAACCAACAAATCCTCATCTTCGTAAACAATATCCAAAGGAATGTTTTCCGGAATAAGTTCTATCTCTCTTGGCGGATAAGACAAAACAACCGAAATTTCATCAAAAGGCTTTACTTTATAGTTTTGTTTGGCCACCTTGCCATTAACAAGAATATTGCCCGCCATAGAGGCTTGTTTTATCTTGCTTCTTGAGGTATTGGCCATCATACCAGCCAAATATTTGTCAAGCCTCAACAAACTTTGCCCTTTGTCTACGACAACCTTAAAATGCTCAAAGAGTTCATCACCACCTTCTTCTTTATTGTCATCATCGGGCAATTCCAAATCTTCGGTCAAATTTAACTCATCCATGCAGACAAATGTTTTTATCTATCGTTTAGACAATTTATTGCTTAACATTCTCAATCGAATATTATGAATAACTTTTTTGGTATAAAGCGGAAAATCGGCTTTCATCATCCAATCATAATACGAAGGCTCTATTGTAAAGATATGTTCAACTGACTTGCCTTTGTGTTTTCCGAAATTGAAAACCTCCTCATCTTTTTCATTAAAAACAATATGTCCTGCAAAATCAACATTTCTACCAACAGCGGAATAGGTTGCCAATTTGGCGACATTGTTTTCTATAGGACAAATGCCTTGTTCTCTTTCTTTTTCGTCCCAAGAAAGCGTATTTTGATATTTTTCAACTTGAGCCTCCAATATCTTAAAAGTGGCAATCGTATCGGCTTCTGCCGTATGGGCATTTTCAAGACTTTCGTTGCAATAAAAACGATAAGCAGCCTTTAGGGTACGCGGTTCCATTTTGTGAAAAATATTCTGTACATCTATCACTTTCACCTCCCTCAAATCCAAATCGCTATCTATACGGAGAAATTCTTCAACCAGCAAGGGCAAATCAAATTTAAGCAAATTGTAGCCAGCCAAATCACAACCTTTCAAAAAATCGGCAATTATAGGAGCAACTTGTTTAAAAGTAGGCTTATTGACTACATCTTTATCGTAAATACCATGAATTTCTGAAACCGATTCCGGTATGTGCATTTCAGGATTGAGTTGTTCGGTATAAACTTCCGTAGTATAATCCGGATTTACCTTATATAGACAAATTTCAACAATTTTATCTATTCCTATATTCAAACCTGTGGTTTCCAAATCAAAAAAAACAAGGGGTTTCTTTAAATCAAGCTTCATTTTTTTAATATTTTATATTTTTAAGTTAATTATATATTTATCGGTGTAATCACTTTTAAAGATTTAGGGTTCAAGGCTATCTGTATCATTTTTTGCCGGCCTATCGGGTCTCCGTCCAAATGACAATATTGCCAGTCTTCGTTTTGTTCATAAATACGGCACTGTGAAGTTTTACAAACATGCACGGCCAATTTATCCTGATGAAGTTTACCTATCAAAAGCAAAAAAATACGTGTAGGCAACAAAAACAAAGAAGGTTTTTTCACCACACAAATATCCAACAAACCGTCTTGCAATGAGGCTTTCGGTGCAATTTTCACATTAAAACCCCATTGGGAGGAATTTGCCACATTCACCAACAAGGTATTTTTGCATTTTATGGTCTGTTCCGGTGTTTCAACTATAACAGTATGAGATTTATACCAGAAGAAAGAACCTACCGTAAAACGGAAATAAGGGAAAAAGCCCCGTTGCGAAGAGTTGTCAAATTTTTTGGCAATAAGAGCATCAAAGCCTATCCCTGCCATACTTACACTTACATTATTATTCACATCAACAGTATCTATCAACTCTTCGTGCATTTGATTTATCACATGCACAGCTTTGGAAAGTTTGATAGGAATGCCGATATGTCTTGCCAAGCCATTGCCGCTTCCTACGGGAATAATACCCATGGCCGTATCTGTTTTCACAAGTCCTCCGGCAACTTCCCGAATTGTACCGTCTCCACCAACGGCAACAACAACATCAAAATGTTTGGTTACAGCATCTTTGGTTATCTCTGTTGCATGTCCGCGTTTCTGTGTATAAACAACATCATAGTCAAACTTGCTCTTGTCAAGATGGATACTCAACAAGTGTTCTATATCTCTGTATTTTCCAATGCCGGAATGAGGATTGACTACAAAACGAATTTTGAACATGATAGTTATATATTATTTTTTACGGAAATATATGTCCATCGGAGCACCCGAAAAATCCCATTGGGAACGAATTTTGTTTTCCAAAAACCGTTGGTAGGAATCTATCACATATTGGGGCAAATTGCAGAAAAAAGCAAAGGCCGGTGTTTTGGTCGGCAATTGTGTTACATATTTTATCCGCACAACCTTGTCTTTGTGTATGGGAGGCGGATTAAAACTGATAATATCCAACATCGTATCGTTCAATTGCGAAGTGGAAATTTTTCTGTTACAGTTTTTATAAACAGCAATGGCGGTTTCCAATACTTTAAAAATACGCTGTTTGTTGATAACGGAGGTAAAAATAATCGGCACATCGTTGGCAGGAGCGATTTTCGCCTTGATGTTCTTTTCAAAATCCAAATGAGTGTTGGCATTCTTTTCTACCAAATCCCATTTGTTTACCACGATAACCACGCCTTTTTTGTTGCGTTGAGCCAAACTTAAAATATTCAAATCCTGTGCTTCAAAACCATTGGTCGCATCTGTCATCAATATGCAGACATCGCTGCTTTCTATTGCCCTAATGGTACGCATAACAGAATAGAACTCCAAGTTTTCTTCCACGCTTTTTTTCTTTCTCAATCCGGCAGTATCCACCAAATAGAAATCAAAACCAAAGCCTTTGTATCTTGAATAAATAGAATCTCTGGTTGTTCCTGCCATATTGGTTACAATATTTCTGTCTTGCCCTAAAAAAGCATTGATAATAGACGATTTGCCCACATTGGGTCTGCCTATTACGGCAATTTTAGGTATATTTTCTTCTATGTCTTCCTTTTCTTCGGAAAAATGTTTGACAATCTCATCTAACAATTCACCTGTTCCACTACCCGAAACGGCAGAAACGGGATACAGATTTTCAAGACCAAGTGCATAAAAATCGAACTGGTCGGTATAATTTGACGGAGAATCTATCTTATTGACAACCAAAAAAACAGGTTTGGAACAAGACCGCAACATCGTTGCGATTTCCTCATCTAAAACGGTTAACCCCTCTCTCCCGTCCACCAAAAAAGCAATAACTTCGGCCTCTTCTATTGCCAATGTTACCTGTTTGCATATCTCAGCCTCGTAAATATCTTCCGAATTAAGCACATAACCACCTGTATCTATAACAGAAAAGGTGATACCATTCCATTCCGACTTTCCATAATTTCGGTCTCTTGTTACCCCAGAGGTAGCATCTACAATGGCAGAACGTGTTCTTGTAAGCCGATTAAACAATGTTGACTTTCCTGTATTTGGTCTGCCTACCAAAGCAAGTGTATTTCTCATCGGTTATTTTTCTGTTTGTTTCGTACAAATATCCTAACTTATTTTGCAAAGATACAATTTTTTACTTGTTTACAGATAATTTTTAACTTTTTAAATATTTATTGATTTATTTTCAGCCAAAAACTACCACCATGTTTTTCTACTTTTTTCAAATTTTCATGTTCCCATATAGGAGCAATAATTGCAGATAATTTATCATCTTCACTTATGAAAAAATTAGGCAATATTGTTTTATATTTTTCAGGATTAGCCATAAGAAAGGAGGCTAAAACATATTGCTCATTATAAAAACGATCGCACATAAATTGTGGATAATCATAAGGTAAATAAATATCATGGAAATGTACGATAACCCCTTTTTTCAGCATAGGCAAGATTTCCATAAAACAAACCATTGCATCTGAATTTGAAAAAACACGATGGGAATTATCTATAAATAAAATATCGTTTTTGTCTAAAGTTTTAAGAATAAAACTTATATTCTCCAAATTCTCTATAGGTTTGCGTATGATTGTGTCTGCTAAATGATCAATATTAGTACGAGGCATTGGATCAATAGAAATAATTTTTGTTTGCAAATTATTTTCTTGCACCGATTTATACACTACTTTCGTTGAATTTCCTGAACCTATTTCTATATATTTTTTAGGGGTGAATTGGGCTATCATCCCATAAAGAGTAACAATATCCAAACCAGAAAGATACCCGTTATTCCAAGTTGGAAGTTCTTCGTTTGGTTCGCATTTTTTATCTTTAATAATTTGAATATTATTAGTATATTCTAAAAAAGATTGAAGAAGTTCTTTGTATTCTACTCTATTTTTATTTATTAGTTCATACATTAAAGAGTGGGGCGAAAAACGAGGTCTAGGATTTACCTTATATTCTATATGTATTGATTGAAATTTGGGAGATAAAAAATGATATAATGATTTTATTTTCATGTTTTATTATTTAATTATTGTAAGTTTTTTATAATAAATAACATTGTTGCTGTCAAATATCTTTATAAAATATATTCCATTGGACAGAGAAGAAATATTTTCTTGAATATATTGTTGTTTATCATATTTTTTTTCAAAAACCAAAACTCCACTAACATTCCACAATTGAAGTTTACAAATTTTATTTGAATCAGAATATATAGTTATATTTCCCAATGAAGGATTGGGATAAATATCTATTATTTTATTCTCATTATAGTTATCTAAATTCTTTGAATATGTTTCTTTTGATGACGTAACGTTTAGTGGCTTTATTCCTTGTGGCATACTATACATATTAACTAAATATTGACTACAATATTTTCGCATTGCAATTAAATATTTAGGCTTATCTTTGTCTATTTGCATTAAAAAATATTTAGGAAAGTTTCTATTGTTTTTATTAGTTGATAATTCCCAGTCACAAAGATATGGAATAGTAGTATATCCATTATCTGTTGACCAAATTTGGTTCCAATTTGTTTTACTATTAGACAAATTCATAATAGTTGCATGAGAAGCATTATTTCCAGTTTGTAACAATAGAATTTCTTCTTTATTGTCAAGATTTATATTTCCAGACAATATAATATCTGATGATCCAAAAGGATATGACCAAATAGAAAAATTATTGGTGCCATAATTACTCCAAGACCAAGACCATGTATTATTTCGATATTCAAACATAGTTGTCCATGTGCCAAATCCTAATAAATCATCTTTACCATCGCCATCAAAATCTCCAACAATTAATGATTTTCTATATGGACGAATAGCGTGATTACTACCATAATCTGACCAAAACCAAATAAAATCATTTCCGCTCCATTTAAACATTGTTGTCCAACCATTAGGAATATCACAACCCAACAATTCTACTTTACCATCGCCATCAAAATCTCCTGCATAGATTTTATTCTTATATGGTCTTATAATATGTGATGTTTTCCCATAATCCGACCACATCCATCTCCAATCATTTCCATCTAATTTAAATAATGTTGTCCAACCATTAATGTCATTTCCTAAAAGTTCATCTTTACCATCGCCATCAAAATCTCCTATAATAAAATTATTTCGATATGGATATAAAATACAATCAGAATTTCCATAATTGCTCCACCGCCAAATCCATTCGCCCTTAGAATATTTTAACAATGTTATCCAATCGTATGCACTATTTTTATTGAAGTTAATACATAATAATTCTTCTGTACCATCACCATCAAAATCTCCTGTATAAAAAATATCATTATCCTTAATGAAATGTCCATCTATCTTCCCATTTCCAAAATTTGACCATACTTTTTGCCAACCATTATAACATTGAGGAACATCTGATATAAATTTTATTATTTTTACATCCAAAGGTCCAAACGAAACATTTAATTTTTTATCTTTTGTAAATTTTTTATAATATTTTTTTTCTACGGTATTTTGCTGTAAATTTATATTTGATTCTCTGTCTGTTTTATACAATATACTTGTTGTTTTCTGAGAATTATCTTCGAACATAAAATATACACCTATAGCATTTTGTATCTGTGGATTAGAAATATTTTGGAAATTAAGGGTTACGTTTATTGAAATATTTAGAGGATTTGTTATAATCATATATGTTTCTTTTCCATTACATCTAATAGTATATCTAAGGCCATATTCTTCTGTTCTTTTTTCTTTTGGTAATATTGATGGAATATATTCTTCTGCATTTGGCACAATACAATTTTTATCTGCATTATCTGTTTTAGTTGCAATAATTGTATTAATATCTGTACTTATAATATCATTATTAACTAAATATCGCAATTCTTTAGCAAGATTTGCTGTAAATTTTTGATAATTTTCAGGAAACTAAACCACTCTGGACTGCAAGTCCAGAGGTTTTATGATACCACGGAAATGAAATTTCCTATTCCAATATCCACGAATCCTCTCCATTGGGCTGGTCTCGATGATGATCAAGGTAGTCCTGTACCATTTTGTCCGTTATCACCCCAGTACTCCACGCCCCGTAACCTATCGCCCAAAAGTGCTGTCCCCAATACCTTTTCCGTAGCATCGGATACTCCTCTTGTAGATATCGTGAGGTCCTGCACTTCAGCTTCTTCACCAACATGCTTACACTTATCGATGGTGGATACTCTACATGCATGTGAACGTGATCTTTGCTAACCACGCCTTTCAATATCCGTACATTCTCACTATCGCACACCTGTACCAATATGTCGCGACATCGCTTCTGTATATCTCCTGTCAGTACAGCATAGCGGTATTTTGTCACCCACACTATGTAGCATGTCAAATTCGTCACTGTATGTGAACTTGTCCTATAATTTGTCATACCGCAAAGGTAGCACTTTTATACAAACTAAAGTAGCCGCAATAAATTGCGGGGTTTTAACCTCGCTTTAGATAATAAA